>JABMSA010000353.1 GCA_013202185.1 Planctomycetota bacterium | reverse complement strand
GTCATCCTCGATCGCTTTTTCGACGGCCAGACTTTCACGGTACTCCTTCGCCTCGGCTGTCATCGTCCAATGAACGCCGGTGGTCACCCCGAGCTTCTCGATTTCTTCACGAATCTCTTTCAGCAAGACCCGGAAGAATTCCTTCCGCTGATTGACCTTGTTCACCTGCCTGAGCACGAAATGGGTGTGAAGCTGCTGTTCCAGCGCGGGGGCGTCCTCGCTCAGAATCATGGCATGCACGTCAAATCCGAAGGGGACGCTCGAATCCCCGAGTTCGCGGACCCTATCTAACGGGTCCCATCTGCGAGTGAGCCCGATTTTGTACACGTGTTCGCCGAAAGACCCGATGTTCGAAATGATGTACACGTAACCCCTCTTGGTCTGCTGCGCCATGGAAATTGCGCGTTGCTCCCGCTCCTCCACTTGTCTGAGTCTTTCGGCCATTTCTCGGAGGCGCTCTTCGTACATCGCCTTCTGTTCGTCGCTAGCATGCTCGAACTGTTCCTTCGCTTGTTCCATCGCCCTTTGCATCGTCTCCCGTTCCTTGCCCGCCTCACGTAACGCGCGTTCGCGCTCCTTGGCTGCCCGCGCCTCTTCACGGATCTGCTCCTTGATGTGGCGCTGTTCTTCGCGTTCTTGCAGCGCCAACTGCTGCGCGATTGCCGCCCATTTCAACTCCTCGAGCCGTGCCGCAAGGTACGCCTCCGTGATTCGTGCGTTACGGAAGGCCTTACCGTTGTGGTTTACCAGAACAAAGGCGTCGCGGATCTGCTGCTCCAATTTGCCTGCATTGTCGTGCTTGACCCGGGACAAGATGGAATCGACCTTCCCATTGAATGCATCCACCGCGAAGTTGACGGCCGTCTGGCGCCGGCTAGCCTCCACATACTCGCACGTGGCTGCGGTTCCGTTGCGGATCATGACCTTGGTGACCTCGCGGGCGCGCTTCAACTCTTGCCCGGCCTGCGTATGGCTGAAGTCTTCCGCCAAGTCGTCCAGCAGACTCTGCTGGGGGATGATGTACTGGTCGCCATATCCTTCGATGATGTTCTTCATCGCCTTGACGGTTTTCTCGTAAAGGTCGGCGTTCCTCATTGCCTGATAGGCGCTTCCGCCGATCTCCTCGGCCTTCTTGTTGGCGCCGTCGATGATCTTCGCCGCCTGAGTGCTCGCAGAATCGAGAATCGCCCGCGTCTCCTCTCTGAGAGCCTTCGCTTTCTTCTTGGCCTCCGATGCCACGGCACTTGCCGTGTCGTTGGCACTTGCCAGTTGAACGGATGCTTTCTGGTCCGCCTCCGCCAGGAGCGCGGTTGCGCGCTGCTGGGCTGTCGAGAGGAGGTTGTCTGCATCGCCCCTGGCCTTTTCCAGGGTCGCTCGCGCAGTCCGTACCATTTCGGCGGCCCTCACCTCCGCATCCGCCACGTTCTTCCATTTGGACAGGCGCTGGTTCTCCGCCCTCAGAGCGGCTGAATGGCCGTTCCATCGCTTGGCATCTTCGTTGTACTTTTTGACGAGGCTCTGATACTGCGCTTTCAAGTTCGCGGCGTGGTCACTCCATTGCTTGGTGGCTTCATCATACCGCGCCCGTTGAGCTACCACCTCGGCCTCCAGGCGCCCGGCGTTGGTGTGCAACTGGAAGGCGTGGTACCCGAGAAACGCCAAGCCGGCGATCGCCGCAACGAGCAGAAACCCTAGGAACACGCACATAAGTCACCATTTGCGAAACGGGCTGTCGGTTCAAACGGGGTGATGTCCAACTTCAAATGCAACGCGCGATCTGGCGGGGAAAACCGGGGTTTTCTGGGGTCGCAGTTCCCCACGCACCGGGAATTACCGAACGTATGCTAGCACGGCTGTCGCGGAGTCCGCGGTTCACGGGTAATCCGAGTGTTGCATTTGAAGGGAAGTAGGGTGCGTGAAACCAGCCCTTTCAAGGTGGCGTTTGAGCCTGTGAAATCCGAGGTTATCGTGTCATTGAGCTGCCGAAGAACGCCTCCGATTGCCGACTTGCAGCTCCTTTTCGTTGGCTGGCGGACGGTTCTACTCTGGAAAAACAGTGTTTTGACGAGATCCTTGGTTCTCAGGGTTTCCCAAACACCCCAATTCCCACCTTGAAAGGGCTGGGTGCGTG
>JABMSA010000352.1 GCA_013202185.1 Planctomycetota bacterium | reverse complement strand
TAAGTCACGGATATACAATATGTTAACGCAGTGTCCAAAAAGCGCCGCGCCCAAAAGAGAAGCTATGCCCGATAGAATCGCACGACTCAGAGATGCCTGCCTGAACGGGCCGGTCGGCCTTGGGCGGTGTAGCTTCTACAGGGCCGAGGGCGCGTCGCGCTGCCCGGAAGGCGCGCCGCTGATCAGGCGTTCCGCCGCCGCCACGGTGCATCTGTTTGACAACGTTCCTGTCGAGATCAAGCCCGATGAGTTGATCGTCGGCAGCAGCGCGGCCGTGCTCAGCGCGACCGACAAGGACCAGTGGGAAGAACTCGAGCGCTACCACGGATTCCTGAATGAAGGCGGTCGCGGCGGGATGACGGCTCACATGGCAATCGACAACGATCGCCTGCTGAAAGAGGGAACGTCGGGCACGATCGCGCGCATCGAGCGCAAGCTGTCGGAGCTTGATCCGGCTGATCCCGTGCGCCGGCGCAAGGCCGAGTTCTATGATTGCGCGCGGAGCGTTCTCGAGGGGATGGTGCGCTTTGCCAATCGATACGCCGATGAAGCCGAGCGACTGGCTGCGGCCGAACGCGACCCGGCTCGCAAAGAGGAGTTGCAGCGGATCGCGCAAATCTGCCGGGGCGTGCCGGAACACCCCGCCGAGAGCTTTCGGCAGGCGCTGCAGAGCGTGTACTTCCTGTTCATGGCCACTACGGCCGAAGCAGGCCTCATGAGCCTGGGCCGCGCCGATCAGTACCTGCTGCCGTATTACGAGGCGGATGTGGCATCGGGGGCGCTCACTCGCGATGACGCCCGCGAGCTGTTCGGCTGCTTCTTCATCAAGACAAACGAGTGGCATCAGGCGCCGCAATCCCTGATGATCGGCGGGCAGACGCGCGAGGGGAAGAGCGCGGTCAGCGAGTTGAGTTACCTCTTTCTCGATGCGCTGGAAGACGTGCGAATGACGAACCCGGCCCTGGGCGCGGCCATAGCCGAAAACACGCCGGAGGAATTCCTCATCCGCTGCGCCGAACTGAATTGCAGGGGCATCTCGTTCCCGGCGCTGTTCAACGACAGGACGATCATCCCGGGCCTGGTCCGCAACGGCGTCCGGCCCGAAGACGCCCGTCGATACTTGCACTGCACCTGCACCGAGATAACACCCGAGGGCTGCAGCGGCATCTGGGTGGTGGCGGATTACATCAACTTCGCGAAGTGCCTCGAGCTTGCGCTCAACGACGCCGTCCCTGCCACCTTCGCCGATCTCGTGGAGGCCGTCAAGCAGCAACTCGCGACCGCCGTGAAGGATAACGCTGAACGGCAGAACATTCTTGCGCGAGCGCGAATGGAAGGTGGCCGCTATCCGTTGCTGTCGTGCTTCGTGAACGACTGCATCGAAAAGGGGCTGGACCTCGACGAGGGCGGCGCGCGGTATTACTACTTCTATCCGCAGCTCGTTGGCCTGGCAACGGTCACTGATTCGCTGGCCGCGATACGTGAGCTGGTTTTCGAAGCGGGCGAGGTGAGCATCGAGCAACTGAACGAGGCATTGCGGACCGACTTCGCCGATGCGGAGGACCTGCGCCTGCGTTTGCTCAACAAGCCGTCGAAGTACGGCAACGATGACCTGGCAGCCGATGACCTCGCCGTTGAGCTTGCGGAGTTCTACATGGACGAGGTGGAGAAGTACGAGAACCCTTACGGGGCTGGGTATCACCCGGGTTTCCTGGCGTGGATCATGCACGGGATATTCGGCAAGGAGACGGGCGCGACGCCCGACGGACGCCGCTCGGGGGCGGCGCTGTCGGACTCGCTCGCGGCGGCGCAGGGCCGCGCGGCGAACGGCCCCACGGGCGTGCTGGCAACGGTCGAGAAGCTTGACCTCACGCGTGCCGTCGGCGCGGTGGTGGTGAACCTCACGTTCTCCGAGCAGTTGCTGAACGACAGCAAGGCGCCGCGCTCGCTCGCGGCGATGATTCGCTCTCATTTCAACCGTGGCGGATTCGAGGTGCAGATAAACTGCGCGTCCCGCGAGACGCTCCTCGCGGCGAAGGCCGATCCCGAGTCATACCGCGACCTCATGGTGCGTGTCGGAGGCTACAGCGATTACTTCACGCGGCTGGATCCCGTGCTGCAGGACGAGATAATCCAGCGGACGGAATGAAGAAGCGCGGCGGAGTATTCGGGCGATGGATTGATTCGACGACGACGAGGACGATT
>JABMSA010000351.1 GCA_013202185.1 Planctomycetota bacterium | reverse complement strand
CTCCTCTTCCTGCTTTTTCTGCTCGTCTTCGTCGAATCTCATTCTGCCAACCACCTCGTGAACCTTGTCGTGAACCAGATGTATGATCTGTCGCCGGTGGCCATGTGGTTTACAGCAAGGTTCGCGAAGTAGTTTTGGATCAACGCGCGACCGGGGCCGGATGAACTTGGGGGGGAGGGGCCGGGAGCCGATCACATATCGGCTCCCGACTGTGGTGTGTTGATTGTCGTCATCGCCTCTTGCGGCGGTATCGGCGGCCGATTATTCCCAGCAGCGCCGTGCCCATGAGCACCAGGCTCGTCGGCTCGGGGGATACGGCTATCCTTATGCTCTCCTCCTGAGGGTCCGAAGCGGCGAAACGGACCGCCCCTTCGAGGAAAGTCTCGCTGCCCAGGATGTCGCAGAGGTCATCGTCCAGGGTTTTCAGGGCTTCGGGCGTGGATGAAGTATGGCCATACGCAACCCACCAGGAATGACCGAAGGTACCGATGATCCCTCCGTTGTACGCCTCGTAGTTTGCCACTGCGTACCATCCTGCGTCGGGCGCGTTCTCTACGAGCGTGCCTGCAGTGAAATCGTACGTGTACTCAGTGCCTTCCCAGTCGAAGTACATCTTGCCCTGGAAGTCGTGCGTCAGGAATTCAGCTTCGGTCACGCTCGGCACCCAGTAGAGCCAATGTATTCGGGTACCATAGGTACCAAATGAGTAGACGGCCTCATCGGCAGGCAGGCACTTGTATTGTCCCTGGTAGCTGCCGTTGGCCATGTCCACGAATGTGCCGGCCACGATGGCGGCCTTCGAAGCATCCCACCACGTGTTGTAGGCGGAGGTGGCCATCGCCTGGTTCGGTGCACAGTCTACGTAAAAGCTCACGTCAAATGCGGCGTTTGCAAAGGAACCGAACGAAAGCAGCAAACTCGCAATGAAGAACAGGAAAAGTCTTTTCACGTTGTTACCTCAGTTATCTTTACCTCCGTTATATGTTCCGTGGTCGTCGTCCGTGTTAACCCTGTGTGAAGTAATCGCTTGTCGATCAAAAGCGCGCGGCTTTTTCACGACGGTCCTAAGGTGTGTGTATAACGGAATATGGCCGACGAACCGTAACAGAAAATACAGAGGAAAACGCGGCTCCGCGCCGAACATTCCTACGCCGCCGCGCGCCTCACGGGCAGTTCGCAAAGGAGTACGGCCACGCCATGAAGGCGGCCCGACGCTGCTGCACATGTCCCGAAAGATTATCTCGCCTCGGTTTTTCTTGCAATTGGCGGCGTTACGGGCTACAATACTATATCCTCGAGAACGATGGCCGACGTTGGCCACTGGAGCGTCCCGTCAGGGCGAGTTCCGAAAGGATTCGTAGATGATTGTCGAACTACGCGACAGCTTGGAATTTTTGTTTCCCGATTCCGTCGTAGGGAAAAACCCCTGTACCTCGATCACGCTCGACGTTGCACGCGCGGGCACTGCCGCCGTACATGTGCTGGTAAACGAATTGAAGGAGGGGGCTGCGGTTCGCATTTCTCTTCACGACGCACGCGGTGTGGTTGTGCGGTCGGCGCAGTGGTTCAGGCTGGTGGATGTGCCTGTGGAGGGCAACACGGGCCCGGTGGGTTTTGCCGAGAAGGAAGGCGAGCACAATGAGCTGGTGATACGCCGGGCGCCGTTTCGCGTCTGCGACGTCATGAA
Source organism: Planctomycetota bacterium (assembly GCA_013202185.1). GTDB lineage: Bacteria > Planctomycetota > PUPC01 > JABMSA01 > JABMSA01 > JABMSA01. Next base: position 1,992 of record JABMSA010000351.1, on the reverse strand, counting down.
GCCGGTCTCGGGTTCGGTCCGCGCCGACGCGCCCATCCTGGCGTTTCGGATGCACTTGCCCGTACCGGCCAACGCCCGCCCCGACGAACGGACATATACCGTGCGGATCAAGCGTGGCCGCGAGGAGCAGCAACTGGCGCTCACGGTCAAGGTTCACAAGCCGGTGATTCCGGACGTCGGGCGCGATAGCTGGCCATACACCAACTGGTTCAGCTACGACCACATGGCCACGCGGCACGGCCTCAAGCCCTGGAGCGACGGCCACTGGCGGATGATACGCAAGTATGCGGATCTGATGGCGCGCGGCCGGCAGAACATGTTTCGGGTGACATGGCAAGAAATGTTCGACGCAAGCTCGGGCCGGCCGGTGCTCAATCACGAGCGCCTCAAGCGGATCGTCAACACGTTTACAAAAGCCGGGCTTCACTACATCGAGGGCGGGCACGTGGCGGGCCGCACCGGCGGCAAGTGGAAAGCGCCGACGTTCGACGTGACGCTCAGCCGCGGCCTGAGGGCCACCTCCATCGAAGGCAATGCTTTCCTCTCGCGCGCGCTGCGGCAACTCAGGGAAGAAATCGATCGCAACGGCTGGCGTGACCGATGGATACAGCACGTAGCCGACGAGCCCGCAGGAGACAACATCACCGACTACCGGATCCTCGCGGGCATGGTCCGCAAATACTTGCCCGGCATTCCGCTGCTCGATGCCACAATGAGCACCGATCTGATAGGGTCCGTAGATATCTGGTGCCCGCAGTGCCAGGAATATCAGCACAACCGAGAGAAGTTCGAATCGCAGCGTTCCCTGGGCGACAAGGTGTGGTTTTACGTTTGTTGCTTCCCGGGCGGGCCGTGGCTCAATCGTTTCCTCGATGAGGAACTCCTTCGGCCGCTGCTGCTGGGCTGGGGGGCGGTTCTCTACGATCTCGACGGATTCCTCCACTACGGCCTCAACCAGTATGCCAGTGATGAGCATCCGTTCGAGAAGACGCTCGTGCGCGCAGACGAAGACAACTGGCTGCCGCCCGGCGACGGCCACGTCATCTACCCAGGCCCGAAGGAGCCGTGGTCCGGCCTGCGGTTCGAGGCGCAGCGCGAAGGCATCGAAGACCTCGAGCTGCTCCGCCAGCTTGCCGAGCGCGACCCCAAGCGCACCGGCGCGATCGTCCGCAGGGTGATACGCGCGTTCAACCAATACACCAAAGACGTAAGAGTGCTTCGCCGCGCACGGCGCGACCTCCTCCTGGCACTGTAAGGATGCATCCACGCCCGGGCACTCCCATGCACCATAGCACGCCACCGGCCGCCACGCCCAGAGATATTGTCCGGCGGGCAGTCGAGTTTCAGCATCCTGGGCGGGTGCCCGTGTGGTTTTTCAATCGGGATCATCTGCGCGGCGACATCCTCGCGTATTCTCTGTGCATGTCCGACGCAGGCCACAGCGAATGGGGATACGAAATGGTGACACTCGACGACGGCACGATGGGTCAGCCGGGCGATCCGATAATTCCGTCGTGGGATGCGCTCGACAGCTTTTCTTTTCCCGGGCTCCGGCCCAAGGCGCGGATGGAAGGCATCGCCGAGTTCGTTGACCGGGCCGGTGATCGCTATCGCCTTGGCTGCCTCGGGATCACGGGCTTCAACCTGTATACATTCCTGCGCGGCTTCGCCAACAGCATGGTGGATTTTCTGACAGACCAGCAGCACGCGGCACGGCTTCTCGACGGAATCTTCGCGTTCGAGTGCGAGCTTTTCACGCTCGCCGCCCGGCACGGGCTCGACGGCGTTCATCTGAGCGACGACTGGGGCACGCAAGACGACCTGTTGATCTCGCCCAAGCTTTGGCGCGAGATTTTTCGACCCCGGTACGAAGCCCAGTTTGCCCACGCTCACAAGCCGATTCCACGTAGAAACGGCCTGCATCATGCAGAGTCTGGATGGCAACCACGGATCCAAGCAGTGGCACAGCCCTCTGGGCTGTGTTCCGGATCG
>JABMSA010000350.1 GCA_013202185.1 Planctomycetota bacterium | reverse complement strand
GGCGGCCTCATGCTCTTCGGCGGCGTCGTGACAATCGTGCCCCAACTCCTCGATCTTCGTCTCGAGTTTTCCGCGTGTTCGAGCAGCTTTTTCGATGCGGTTGATGGTCTCATCGCAACGGTCAAGGAGGTCGGAGAGGCTTTCCTTCACGGCGGCCGGCGGCTCGCCAATTTGCTCGAGGCATTTGTCGAGTGTCTCGCGTTCGGCTTCGATCATCGCATTCAGGCGCTCGGCTTCGGTTTCGTGGTCTCGGATAGTTACCGCGTGGGCCACGAGCTTTTCGTGCCTGGTAAGCCAGTTCTTCATCTCCTTCGGAGTGAGGGGCGAAATGCCTATGTTGCGCCACAGGGAGTGCCAGTCGTCCGTGACGCGGGCAGTGTCATCATTGTTTTTCTCGCGGTCGGCTTCGAGGGCTTTGCGTTTCTCATTGCAGTCTGCCAGGCCGACGGCGAGCTGCTGCAATTCCGCCACACGGTCTGCCTCCGCGCGGAGGCGGTCGGACACGTTATCGGCGCTCTGCACGCTGTGTTCATAGGCGTCGGGCAGCTCGGCGTCGGCATCGAACAGGCTTGCATCTTCGGCAACGTCTTCGCTTTTCAGCCATGCCCGGCGGACCAGTTGCCAGCCGGCGTCGCGGTGGGCCCTGGCCTCGCCGAGTTGCGATTCCATGGGCACCTCGCCCGCAGCTTGAAGCTCGTTGATTCTGTGGCGCAGGGCTTCGGCGTTCTTGTCGATGTCAGCGGCCCGGCCGTCGAGTGCATCCTTCTTTTGCTCCAGCTCGGCGAGCAGTTCGTTGGACCGCTCTATTGTCTCCAGCATGGGCACCGAAAGTGCCTCGAGCTGCTCGAGGGTGCCATCCCACAGGGGCAGCGCTTTCAGACCTCTCTCCGCCTGGGATCGGGTCTTCTGCATTTTCGCACAGCTTTCCGCCATCTGGCTTTCCGGGTCGCCCTTCCTGCGGGCCCGGCGGACGGCTGCCTTCAGCTCGGACACATCCGGCGCGGGCTCGGACTTCTCGAGGTCACGTTCGGCTTTGGCGAGCCGTTTGTCAAGGTCGCTCTTCCGCTTCGCCGAGCGATCAAGCTCGCCCTGCAGCTTGTCGTGGTGTGTGCCCAGCCGCCTGATCTTCCTCACTTTCTCGATGGGAAGTCGATACACTGCGACCTGGTCGAGGTCGCTTTCACCCGACAGTTCCATCAACGTGTTCTGCACTTGCTTGATGAGCACATCGCGTTCTGTAGCGAGCGTGGGCTTGTCTTGCTGTGCCTTGCGGTAGCCGCCGAGCCTCTCGTGGAGCGCGTTGATTGCGTCTTTCTCTTTGAGTACGCCTTCGGGGACGTCGAGCGCGTCGATTTCGGTTTCGATGCGCTGGAGGTCTCCCTCGGTTCCGGCCTTGGTCTTGATGGCATCGGCGCGGACGCGCTGGGCATCGAGACGGCTCGTTTGGAACTCGGGGGTCAGCAGTATCACCTCGCCCATCTCCTGCAACTGCCGAAGCAGGTTGTTGCGCTCCGAAACGATGGGAATGGCTTCTCTCAGGCGCTTGAGGCGTGCAAGAGCAGTCCGGAGGTCCGTCAGTGTTTCGGTAACGGCAGCGGCTTCCTGTTGTGCACGTTCGAGTTCTTCCGTGTGTTTTTTCCACTCGCTGCTGGGCAGCGAGAGATCCGCGATAGTGCTCTTGAGGCCCTTGTGCTGCGCGATCAGCTTGTTGATTGTCTGGGCACTTCCTCGCGGCTTGAAAATGTCGCTCGCCTCGTCGTCAAGCTCCTTCATCACTTCGCGAAGGTTGCCGGTGCCGAGCGCAGCCGCGTACAAACTGTGAGCCACCTCGCCACGCCCCTCCAGCAACTCTCGCCCGCCGCTGAGAAGCGCCTCGTGGTCGATGCCAAACATCGTGGCGAAGACTTCCTCGGCGACGCCGCTCAGATACTTCCGCAGGGATGAGTCATCCAGCGATTCTCCCGCGGGATCAAGCAGCGTTGCTTTGCGGCCTTTGCGGCGGACAAATGACAGCTCAGAGCCGTCGGAGTGCCGCACAGTCGCCCCAATCCGCAGCTTGCTGTTGTCGTGCAGGAAATTGTCGGACGTTCGTTCGGGTATCCCGTAAAACAATGACCGCAGCGCACGCAACGCTGCGCTCTTGCCGGCTTCGTTGGGGCCGTAGATGAGATGCAGCCCCTCGGCACCGCCCAGGAACTTGAGGCTCTCATCCGTGAAAGGGCCGAACGCGATCAGGTCGAGATTGAGTAGCTTCATAGTTCGTCCCCTCGTGACAGCAGACGCGGGATCAGAAGCTGCTGTGCGGCCTCGAGCAGTTCGCGCACAGCGTCGGGGCTTTCGAGGTCGAGTGCGTCCTCGCCTTCGCGAAGCTCTGCCGGCAGCCTGGCCCTCAGCGGCGCCAATTCCTCTGCCAGTGACGCAAGCTGCTCGGCGTCGGAGGCCGCCTGCGTGATGGAGCGCACGAGATCACCGATGGGATCATCTCTGCTCGCAAGCTCGTCGACGTCGATATGCGTGGCCGTGCGAAGCTGCACCTTCTCGATCCAGGCGCTTCCGCCGCTCTCGTCCGTGGCGATCTGCCGGATTTCATTTGTCCAGCGCTCGGGTTGTGCCGAAAGCTCGCGGTGCGCCCGGCAGTGGCCCGAAATCCGCACACGGCAGGCCAGCATCCGACCGTCGCATTCCTGCAGCAACGAGGCCAGGCGTGGCCGCACCAGTTCGAGGATTTCCTCCGGCGCATCGCAACCCGTGGCGTCGGCCTCGAGCAACGCCCACCGCAAAACGTCCATATCCCTGTGCTCGACGGACACGGCCGCATCGTCTTCGACGGTCACCAGCGTGCATCCCTTGGCGCCCGTCTCGCGGATGTTGCGCCCCTGGGCACTGCCGGAAAACACTGCCCACGGCGCCTCCGACAATACCTGCCGGCTGTGCACGTGGCCGAGTGCCCAGTAATTGTAGCCCTTGCCCAGAAGATCGTCGATGCTGCACGGAGCGTAAGGCTCGTGGCCGGCGTATCCCGCGACGCTTGTGTGAAGCAAACCGATGTTGAAGCGGCCCGGGAGGGCGGCAGGATACTCGGCAGCAAGGTTATCGGTCGTCGCTCGCACGGCGAAGCCCTGGCCGTGGATCGCTACACCGATGTCCTCCAGAACCTGCGACTCGGGCTTGTGAGTGGAAAAGAGATGCACGTTGTCGGGCAGGCGAAGGTCTCGGCTGATCCGGCTGGCCGCGTCGTGATTGCCCGCGACGATGAAGACCTTGATCCCGGCGTCCCGCAGCCTGGACATCTGCCCGGCAAAGAACAGCCCGGTGTTGTAGTCTCTCCAATCGCCGTCATAGAGGTCGCCGGCAATGAGCGCGAACTGTACTTTTTCATCGACAGCCAGGCCCACGAGATTCCGGAATGCCGCACGCGTGGCATCGCGCACCTGCTCCACGGGAGCCCCCTCGTAACGTTCGAGCCCACGGAGAGGACTATCGAGATGAATATCTGCTGCGTGTACGAACTTGAACATGAATATCTTCCCCCATCGACCTGCTGGATAGGCAAGCGCCGAACTTCCATCTTGCCTGGTTGTCCCTCGCCAGTCTATTCTGGCGGGAGTTTGATGGGTTTCAGTGGTGCTATGCTCAGAGAACTATCTTCTTGCACCATCCGGAGATTCAGGGCACCCTGCTTCTCACCCACAGGAGAATAATAACTGATCTTGCAGCCATTATCAAATACTTTCTTCCTGGCACCCAAAGCAGGTGTTCGGTTATAGCGCGTTCCCCTTCGATTCCGTCGATCCAAGCACATAGAAGGACCCCGGCATTACTCCGGATTGTTCGTTGGTCCGATGCAAGAGACCAAACCGACAGCAGGAAGCAGCGTGCTTATTGCATCATCCAGGCAGGGAAAAACAATTGTCTTTGAATGGCGGCTGCCGTTCTCGGCTTGACCACAAGCCGGCGCGGGGGACCAACGCGTTGTGCTCGATGACCTTCCCGTAGCGCTTGCGCCAGTCGTAGTATTTGCTGCGGCTGATGCCGATCCAGCCTACCAGGCGCGGCTCCGAAATCTCTGTTTTGTCGGACCAGTTGTGCACGTAGTCGATGACCTCGTCGCGGACGTCGGGCTGCGTCCAGCGGCGTTTCAGGTTTCCCAAGATTTTTGGCAACGTCCCAAGAATGTCGCTTTGCCATTCGGTGCCATCCCCCAAGTTTTCTTCAGCGGCTTGTTCACAATTGTGTGTGAATAGTCTTATCGCCTTACATTGACAGTGTCTCATGGTCGGATGCTCCTACTTTTTGGGATCACTAATATGTTGATTCCATTGGACATGCGTTCAAAGAAAGCATCATAGGGCGTAAGTGGTTAGATAGCAAGTGGTTAGGCTTTGAAAAATCGCCTTTTCGCCCGCGCAGATGTTCAAGATTCGCATCATTACGCCAAGAGCCGGTTCGCCGATGCGCTCACGTACGAAAAAGCGCAAGTTGTAAGCTATTATCCCGCAATGAGTTAGCGAGCGCCTGAGAAAAGCGCGAAAAAACCGGAGTCGGGCATGGTATTTGCGTCTAAAAAGCCTAGAGGGGTACATAGAGGGCCCGGGGAAATCCCCGGTTTGCGCCAGAAGAGCGCCTCGGTAGTACGGCATGGAAGTCTTGAAAGCCACGGATATGTTTGGCACAGCTTAGATGTACATTTGCTCCGAGAGGGCCCAGTGATGAAAATGCTTTTGTCTTGTTGTGCCGGCTGTGCCGTGATGCTGGCATGCATCGCCTATGCCGACATTCCCGACTATGTGGACTTTCATGCCATTCAGTCGGACCCGTTCGTTGACCCTAATCAGCCCACCTGGAGTATTGAAGCCAACAAATTCAAGAACGATGCTCCGGTCTGGGAGGGCGGCGGCACATTTCTCAGTTTACTCGATAAGAGCCACGGATTCCCGAAAAGGTACCTTTGGCTTGAGATAGCGTTCGCGAGTGCGTCCGACGCTGCGCAGTGGATGGACGACCCGGACAGCGGTTCCGCTGCTCCGTACTGGTCCAATGCGTACGGTTACGACCAGGACCAAAACTACATCTACCAGCCTGTATCGATAGTTGTTAGCAGTCTTGGGAACACCATCACATGGGAATGGGTTTTCGTCGTCGACCCGTTCTCCGAGACTATCGAGTTCGGCTTTCATGATGCTGGTAGTGGTAGTCCGAATTCGTGGGGCACGCCCAATGTAGGTAGTTTCTACTACGACGAGGACAGCGCTCGAGATATCGAGCGGTTGGAGGTGGCTCTGTACGCGGTTCCGGCGCCTGCCTCGCTGCTGCTGTGCGGAATCGGAATAGGATGTACAGTCCTGATCCGGCGCTTCCGCCGCTGATGCCCGGTCGACGCAGCCGGCCGGAGTTTGTGCTTTACTTCAGCTTGGGTGTCGGGGTTGATTAGCCTCGTCAGCGAACCATTCAAGGTGGTAGAATGCCTTGTTTGAGAGTACGGTAGTTCTGCACCCTATTGTGGGACAGGACCAATTAGCTAAGGAGAGCGTACCGTGAACAGAGCCCAATTTTCTTCTGTGGCCTTTGTCTTCGGTGTATTCTTTGGAACAGCCGCGGGCGAGATTACGTCTGTCCCTGTAATCCCCACGGAATGCCCGTTGATACACACAAGCATGCCCGCCGATACACTCAGTATGCCTGCAAATACCCACAGAATGCTCGCAGATACCTACGGAGTGCCTGCAGACCGTCTGCCGTGACCTGCCCACCCTATGCCCGCAGATATTCACAGAATGCCCGCAGATACCCACGGTATGCCCTGATGCAGACACTACGCCTCCAGTGATCGAGAGCGCGTGGGCTGATCCGCATGTGCTCTGGCCGCCGAACCACAAGATGGTCAAAGTCATCATTAGCGCGGTGGTGTATGATGAAGATCCTGGGCCAACATGGCGCATTGCGGCCGTTGCCAGCACCGAGCCTGAATCCGGACTTGCCGGGGGCGACCCTGCGCCGGACTGGGAGATTCTGACCGATCACACAGTAAATTTGCGAGCTGAACGTTTTGGCACTGGGGAAGGGCGGACTTATACCGTCACCATTGAGGCCACCGACGCCAGCGGCAGAACTTATGCATCGCAAGACGTACGGGGGTGGGTCATGATGTACCCGCGCGGGGGCTCAACGACCGCAATCTGCCCTTGATTCTGCAGTCGGGCTTTGGTATACTTTCTGGTGGTTGAATCCCCTGTAGCTGACCGCTTCTGAATGACGACGGCATTGTGCCGGGCCAGCACGAATGAACCGCTCGGGCCATTTGGCGGCTGCGTTTGTGGGATGGCTGCAATACTTGCAGTTCGGACTGCTCTCGCATTCGCGACCGGGAGCCGAGGGACATGATCCCGCCACGCTATGTCTGCTTGCATTGAGATCCTCAGTCGCGTCGATTGGCGCCCCGGCATCGGTGACCCGACTTTCATGGGTTGGTTTACAGTTGTTTGCTATTTTGCCACGGCATATTTATGTGGCCGCGCGGCGGGCTCCGTGCAAAGCGGAGAGGTTCCGGGATCTCGCCGGGGCAGCCGAGCCTTTTGGGTCATTCTTACCGGCATGTTTCTTGTGTTGGGAGTCAACAAACAGCTTGATCTCCAGACGCTGCTCACCCAGGTCGCCAGAGAGTTGGCTATAGTGCAAGGGTGGTACGGTGAACGTCAGCATTTCCAGCGGCAGTTCGTGATGTGCACAGCAATTGTCGGTGCCGCTGCCCTGGTGTTCTTCAGCGTGTTGATCAGGCGCACCATCGTGAGGCAGGGATTGGCGCTCATTGGAGCGGTTTTTGTCGTGTGTTTCGTTGTGATTCGCGCGTCTTCTCTCCATTATGTAGACCACGCTCTGGGGGGCCGCATCGGCCACATGAAAATGAATTGGATGCTCGAGTTGACAGGCGTCGTGTGCGCAGGCATCGGGGCAATTATGAATATCCGGCGAAAAAAGAAGGTTGGTGGTTGAGGCGGGCCGACGTATCCGTTCCGTCAACTGTGTGTCGCAGCGCCGGTTCACATTTGACTGACTGCTGGTAGATGAGCGTCCGGCTGGCGTGAAGGAGAGGCTCGGGATGTCGTCTATCGAGCCGAGCACATCTACACTGGACCCAAAGAAGTGTCGCCTTTTTTGGACATGCGTTCAAAAAAAGCATCATGATACGTAAATAACGTCGGGACAATGATTTATGGCCGAATTCTACCCGTTTGTTTTTAAGTTTATGGTTAATTTGCGAATCATTCGGCGTTTTGACTTGAATGCCCAAGCCGACTAGATTTGAGCATTATCGAAATCTTAAAGCATTGCATAGAATTGACTTACGTCTTCCATCCTGTAAGGGTCTTATCGGATCTTCAGCGTTTGGCACGGAACTTGCTCGATTTTGTACCTAGCTTGTTTGCATAAATTGTGCTTATTAGTGGCGTTAAGACAGCATCAGAGCTTATTTCATCACGCGATTACTTGGCGCGACAGCGGGAGGCTAACGTCAGGAGTTGACCGCGCATCAGTAGTTTACGAGACCTGTTTCCGAACGGGTTTCCGTTGGTCGCTTCGTTGAGGCGCTGGCGAGGGCCTAGCCGATAGGCAGCCTCATCGGACGGCGATCCTGTTGGATGGCAGGATCAGTGTCTACTCGCAAAAGGACGGGCGGTAATTCTGCGTATGGAGACATCGACACCCCGGTGGGCTGCCGTGTGGACCAGATCGCGTCACGAGAAGCTTGTTCGGGATCATCTGGTCGGCAAGGACATTGAGGTGTTCCTGCCGTTGGTGGAACGCCCCAGCTTGAGGAAGGATCGTCGTAAGATGGTGGAGCAGCCGGTTTTCCCGGGCTATCTGTTCGCCCGACTGACTCCGTACGACGCAGCCACCGTGAAGACGACGCGGGGAGTTGTGCAGATTCTTGGCCCGGCGCCGGATAGGTTCAGCATAGTGCCGGACGAACAGGTCGAGGCGGTACGGACCATGGTGGAGAGCCGCCTGACGGTGGATCCGTACCCGTACCTGAAGGTGGGCACCCGAGTCGAGGTGAAGCACGGGCCTATGAAGGGACTCCAAGGAATTCTGGTAGATAGAAGAAAACGGCTTAGGCTGGTGATCAGCGTCGATTTGCTGGGGAAATCGATCTCCGCTGAGGTATCGGCAGAGCAGGTTGAAGCGATTTGATGGGACAAGGCGGACCGGGCTCTTTTCTTGGCCTACGAGCAATAATGAGGAAATATTGCTGAAGTCAGGGAGATAAGTGCCGTAGAATACTAATAGCCCATCACGAAAGTTGCTGAGTTTCGCGGGTTATCGGATTCGATAGCCCTTTGCACCGGCAGGCATCGCGCTTTTGAGAACGCGAATCGGCATCGCCAGAGGGCGTGCCGACCCGAACTTGGCTCGGCAGGTGCACCAGAGGTGAACCAATAGGGGCAGAGGTACCAAGGCCAGGGATGGGCCGCGGCCAGAGGCCCTTAGGTTGCGTGCAAAGGACGCATGTAACCGAGAGGGCCGCGCTTTGTACATACCGGGCTGCCAGACCATTCCATGTCGCAAGGATTCAGCAGGGAAGTCCGTGATCAAGAGCTTCGGGCAAAGCTCTTTCGAGGAAAGGAACCAATGAAAGCAGTGGTCCTTGCTGGTGGCCTGGACACCCGCCGGTGCCCCTTGTTGATGGTGCGTCCCCGGCCGTTGTTTCCGTTGTCGACTACTGTGCTTTTGGAGCAGTCGCTCAAGACGCTGCGCGGTGTTGGGGTGGACGAGGCCATAATCTGTGCAAATGGCAAGACGCATATTCTCGAGGAGCACTTCGACGACAATCCCAGTGGCCACGTTCAGTTGGGTTTTCATGATGACGTGCTCCCACGGGGCACGGCTGGATGCCTGCGGGACGTTGCGGACTTCCTCGCGGGCGGCACGTTTCTCGTCGTCGAGGGCGGCCTCTTCCTCGACGGTGACCTGCGCCAACTGATTGACGCCCACGCTCGGAATGGGTCCGCGATGACCTTGGGCGCGGTGCGAGCACGCGACTGGCGCGGGGGCAACGGTTCTGCCCAGGGGGACGAGGCGCTCTCGCCCCTCGGCGTTTACGTGGTCGAACCCGAGGTGCTTGATCACATTCCCGAGCGAAGCTATTGCGATATCAAGGAGCAGCTCATCCAGCTACTGCCAGAAGGGCTCCGCGATGTGGTGGCCTCACCGTTTGAAGGCAGGCACCGCAGGATTATCGATGCCAGCTCCTACGGCGCTTTCGTGGAGGAGATCCTGAGCGGGGTGTTCGGTGACGAACACTTCAGCGAGTTGACCGAAGTGGCGCTTCACGTGTGGGTGAGCGAGGGTGCACGCATAGCGCCTTCCGCCGAATTGATCGGACCGGTTGTTGTGGGCCGGAATGCCTTCATAGGCGAGAAGGCCATGGTCACCGGGCCGACCGTGATCGGCGAGAACGTCGCGCTTGACGACCGGGCCGTGGTGGTGAATTCCATCCTGTGGCCCAATGTCACGGTAGGGCTGGGAGCGCGAGTGGAGCGCTCGATCGTTACCGACTCTTTTCACGTCAGCGTTTTTCAGCATTTGTCGGATTCCGTGGCAATTGACCAGGAGCTGAGCCTCGGTGATATGCACGGGCTGAGCAGGGGAGGATACGCGGTAGGCGTTTCGGCCGGGGACGGGCCGGCGATCCGGAAGGCGCGGTCTCCTGTGACGGCAATAGCGAAAGCTTGGCGTCGTATTGTTCGCTCATCGAAGAAGAATCCGCCCGGGAAGCAGGACTCGAGATGATCGTTATCCTATGCGATGGGCTTGCACCCAAACCGGACGAACAGGCCGGTGCGATCGAGTTCAGTCCCGAGTTCGATCTACTGAACGAGCCCTACCTGGACCGTTTGGCAAAACAATATCGTCGGTACGGCGCTCGGGAGGTGATCTGGACTGGCTCTGCGACAGATGGAGCACTGAGATTGGCCTTCGACGATGCGGACCCGTGGCAGCCTCTCGATATCGAGTCACTCAATAATGGCGCCGTCAAACCCGGTGAGACGCTCCTGATTGCCGACATTCGGCTATGGCCGGATGATGAAACAGGAGAGATTGTTCGCAGATACAATCGTTTTCCATCTGCTCTCACGACCTTTACCCTGACGAGCGATCAAGATTCATACTCTGAAGTCATTGAGGCGTCGAACACGTCCGCTGTGTGCACCGTAACGCGGCGCTATCAGCAGACGATGACAGAACAGAGGGCTTCCTGTCCGGTAGCGCTCATGGCACGCGGTGATGCGAGGGGCGCCATTTGCCGCAATCTTCTGTGGGCCGTGGTCTCCGGGGATCAGGAATCGGTTGCGGTACTGGCGTCCATAGCCGACCACGAAGCGCTCAAGAACCCGACCTGGATCGAAACGGAGGCCGACTACCTGCAGGTGACCAGGCGACTTCTGTCGGAGGGTGAAGCCCCCGACCCATCGGCGCGCCCCATTGGCGACCGCGTTTGGGCAATGCCGGGAGCTGTAATTGATCCCAACTGCAGCCTGATAGGTCCAGTACTTCTGGGCCGGGGTTGCCACGTGGGCCGCGGTACGCGCATCGTTGGTCCGACCGTTGTGGGGGAGTCGGCTGAGATCGGAGAGGACTGCTTTGTGCGCGAGAGTGTGCTGATGAACGGCGCTGTGTTGCCCGGCGGATCTCGCACTTGGCGGTCTGTTGTTCGGGCTGGTGAGATCCTCGAAGAAGGTCGGCCCCGCCCCTTCGGCTGGCTGGGGAACGAAAGCGGCTTGCAGCGGCTCGGCGCGATCTCACGATTGCGGTTTTCCTCGGTTGTTGTGCCGGGCCGGCGGGCGTTGAACAAGCACAAGCATCTTCTTCACCGTGCTGCCAAACGCGCCTTGGATATTTGCGGCGCCTTGGTTGGCCTGATGTTGACGCTGCCGATGTATCCATTCATTGCCATAGCAGTCAAACTTAGTTCTCGGGGGCCGGTCTTTTACACTCATCGTCGCCAGACGCTTGGCGGCAAGGAGTTCGCGTGCCTGAAGTTTCGCACGATGATCAGCGACGCAGACAAGATGCAGCAAGACCTGCGCAATGAGGTGGATGGCCCGCAGTTCCATATGGAGGCCGACCCGCGGTTGACGCGGGTGGGCTGTTTTCTGCGTAAGACCAACCTCGACGAAGTCCCCCAGTTCTGGAACGTTTTGCTTGGCCACATGAGTCTCGTGGGGCCTAGGCCCTCGCCGGACAAGGAAAACCAGTACTGCCCGGCGTGGCGCGAGGCGCGCCTGAGCGTTCGCCCGGGGCTGACCGGAATGTGGCAAGTCAGGAGATCATCGGACCGCTCGGCGGGCGACTTTCACGAGTGGATACACTACGATATTCAGTACCTGCAGGAATGGTCGCTCTGGACCGATCTGAAGCTCATTGGGGCCACCGTCTGGCAAATCGCCGGGAGGGCGAAAGAGGTACTCAAGAGGTGTGTGCCTCCTTTCAATTGAGCCGGGAGGCACGGCATCACTGGACGACAAGGAGCCGGTCGGTGACAGGAAAAAGGCGAGATGGTCGCACCTGTGCGCCAAGTTCGTTGATACACGGATTTGTCTACTGGACTTGGAGCAGGACCCTTATGAAAGACTCGAACCGGCCCACGGGTGGTTCCGGCCCTTGGATCAGATCAAAACGTGATTAGCCTACAGTACGTGATTTCACTGGTGACTACTCGCATTACTCCGTATCATATGTACCCTCCGACGTTTGGATCACGGACAGATTCCTTCAGTTGGAGACAGAATCATGAGTGGTAAAGCGACGCCGATAAAACTTACCGTTGAGGAAAGAAAAACACTTCTGTCTTGGCTGCGGTCAGGCACCACTGAGCAGCGCATGTCTTTTCGTGCGGAGATAATTCTTGCAGCGGCAGAGGGCAAGGAAACAAAGCAGATTGCCGCCGAATTGAAAACGTGCTCATCAACCGTCAGCAAGTGGCGGATCCGCTTTGCCAATAAGGGAATTGAAGGGCTCAAAGATTCCGCGCGTTCCGGCAAGCCCGCCTCATACACCCGGAAAACCGACAAGCGCATTCTGGCCGTTCTGGATCAGCCCCCTCCCGACGGCTACGCTAAATGGAACGGTCCCCTGATCGCCAAGAACCTGGGCGATGTGAGCGCCGACTATGTGTGGAGAGTGTTGCGACGCCAGGGTGTCGTGCGGCACCAACGCAGTTGGCGCATCAGCACTGATCCGCAATTTGCTCAGAAAGCTGCTGACATCGTGGGACTGTATCTATCCCCACCCGGCAACGCCCTGGTCTTATGTGTGGACGAGAAGCCCCACGTCCAGGCGTTGGAGCGTGCCCAAGGCTGGCTGCGGCTGCCCAACGGCAAAGCTATTACCGGAGGCAGCCACGAGTTCAGGCGGCATGGCACCACAACGCTTTTTGGAGCCTTGGATGTGGCAACAGGACTTGCAAAAACCGGCCACTTCGGCCGCCTTCGCCACGACTTCCTTGCCTTCATGAATGAAGTGACTGCCTTGTACCCGGACAAAGAAATCCACGTGATACTGGACAGCCTTGACACGCACAAGCCAAAGAACGATCGATGGCTTGCCGTGAACAAGAACGTTCACTTCCATTGTACGCCCACGCATGCGTCGTGGCTGAGCCAGATTGAAATCTGGTTCAACGTCCTGACAATGTCGGCCCTTCGCGGCGCAAGCTTTACGTCGTCTGGACAGATCCGCGAAGCCATCGGCCGCTTCGTGGAAGCCCACAACGGAAACGCTGCCCCGTTCGAGTGGACCAAGCAGGAAGGTCGGTCTGAAGGCGTCGAGAAACATTATGCGGAGTTACCCAAGTAAGTGCCAGTGCATATCAACATTGAGGAGAAAGCCATGATGAACACGAAGAAAATGTCTGTCCCGACTGCAGGGACACCGACCATCATTGTCCTGGTGGTCACCATCGTTTGCTGGGGCATTTGCGGAGCGTACGCCGATGTGTGGACGTCCGTGGAGCCGTACGATTCGCTCATTCCGGGTCTTGACTATTATGACGGGTCCCCCAGCGGCTACGGTTATCCGTGTGAGATTTACGCGATGGCCCTCTCGGATAACGAGAATTCGGCCGATGGCAAGTTCAGCTTCGAGATTCAAACGAACTTCGGCGATCTTGCTGAACGGCAAGCTTTCGACAACGCCCATAAGTATTGGCGGTGGATGGACAGCTATACCACGTCGTCGCCCTACCTTCGTATGCAGAACTTCGCCGTGGGTGACCTCTATATTCGGGTGGGCGATATCGGGGGAACGAGCGACGCGATATATGGTCTTGTTCTTGAAGGTCGGCAGGGAACCAGTGACGATCCGTCATACACCTCGATGAACAATGCGGGTTATACCTCGTACGACGCGAAAACTAAGGACGAGCTGTACCTGTGGACCGAGGACCAGTTGGGCTTCGCCACCGGCACTTACGAGGAGTACTCTGGCGAGTTCGATGAGGTGCCGGACATGGAAATTGCGAGACAACTGCCCGGCCTGGCTGACACGACGGACGCGAGACTCAACAATGCCTACCCCACCCTGATGCTCGAGGGCGATCTAGTCAGCACCAGCGGAAACTGGGCCGATTGGCGAAACACCAAGGCTTCGTCCGGTACAGAATATCTTGGCGTGTGGGAGGGCGAGTTCAACCTGCCAAGCTTTGATCCAAACACACAGTACGTGGAAGTGTGGTGGTCGATGCAATGCGGCAATGATGGGGTGAGGGTACTGGGCCTTACCGCCGGTTTCGATCCCGTTCCTGCACCCTCAGGCTTGGCTCTGCTGGGTATTGGGAGCCTCTGCTCAGTAGTGTGGGTACGACTGCGCAGGAAGAAGTGAATCGCATGTTGTGGTGCCCCGCGCGGGCCAGATAGGCCACGTGGGCGATCAGGAAGCGGTAACGACACAAACCGGGGAGACCTTTGCGTAACGGACGACGCGGGACTTGTCACAGCATCAGTGTCGTGGCCGTAACTCCCGCGCGAGGCACCTTGAACCAAACTAAACACAGAACCCACGCCCGGTGGGGCGCCGCCTGCCGGGAGTCGCCTTCGACTTAGTGAGAAGGGGTCGGGTAGCTCGTGCGGCGTCACGATGCTATCAGACCCTTTCTTGCTATCAGGACTTGCCGGCTCTGGCAGATGAGATATGCGCATACAAGAAGGCGACATTGATGAGGGATGACGAGGACCCAAAAATGGCCAAAGAAGTTGCAGTCGAGACAGGAGTACCAGGCGAGGCGACAAGGGTCGTCGTATCGTCCGGATTTCTCTGGCAAGCGTTGGGGTGGCTGGCGTGCGGGCTCGCCTTGATCTACACCTACCACATGGTGTTGCGCGATTTGTTCGCTATCTGGTGGAATAATCAGGATTACTCATACGGCATGCTGGTGGGGCCTTTTGCTGCATACCTGGCATGGCGAAAGCGCGGCGATCTGAATGGTCTCAAGGCAACCCCTTCGTGGGCGGGGGCGCTGCTGCTGCTGGTCGCGGCCTTGATACGCGTCCTCGGCGTCGTTTACTACTACGACAGCTTGGAGCGCTATTCTCTCATCGTTGCGGTGTGGGGAGTGGTATTCATGCTGAGCGGCTGGCGGAGAACACGCCTGATGATTGGGATCTTGCTGTTCCTCGTGCTCATGATCCCGCTTCCAGGACGGATTGAGAGTTCTATCACGCTGCCGCTGCAGCGATTCGCGGCGCAGGCTTCGGCGTGGGTCTTGAACGTCATGGGATGGGAAGCGATAACACACGGCAACATTATCCGAATGTACGGGCAAGACATGGAAGTAGCTGCGGCGTGCAATGGTTTGAGAATGGTGTTTGCGATCGTGACCCTGGGATGCGCCTTGGCGTATCTGTCGGGCCGTCCCACTTGGGAACGTCTCATTGTTGCCGGCTCCAGCGTTGTGATAGGCATCGGTGCGAACATCATCCGCATCGTTGCCACGGGAATCGTATCGCAGATCTTCCCTGAATCCATCTCCACCGCCAGCGTTCACGACGTTGCAGGATGGCTGATGATGCCTCTGGCCCTGATGCTCCTCTGGTGGGGGCAGTACTTTCTGCGTTCGCTGTTTGTCGGAGACTCCGCCTATGGCGGAACCGGTCTTGCGTAAGGAGGACTAAGATGCTTCGGCTTAACACTAAGGCGGCTCCGGTAGTGGTGATTGCCTTGCTGATTGCCTCGTACGTTTGGTATTCCTTTGTGGCCGCGCATGTTAATGCCGTGCTCGGTGGAACCCTGCCACTGCAAAAGCCCTTAGAGGAGCTTCCGTATGCTCTTGGGGAATGGCAGGGAAAAGATGCTCCTCTGAGCGAGGCCGTGTTGAAAATAGCGGCGGCTGATGACCACGTAAGCCGTTATTACCGCAACCGGCGTACAGGCGACGTCGTGAATCTTTACATCCCGTACTATGGCAATCCGCGTACTATGGTGGGGCACTATGCGGACAGGTGCTACCCAGCCACTGGGTGGAAGACAACGGTGAACCGTGTCGAGAATATACCACGCGGCGGCACACAGACCAACGGTGAACTGCCGGCCGTGCTGAACCGGTTTGAGAGGGGGCCAGCCAAGGTTACGGTGATCAGTTTCCACATCGTCGGTGGCACCTATACTGCCGACCGCGAAGTGGCCAAACGGGCGTCTCATCAGGCCGCCACGAGCGAAAACCGAAACTACCTCATGCAGGTGTGGCTTACCTTTGCCGGATATCCATTGAGGCACGAGCTTCTTCGCGTCTCCGGTGAGTTCTTGGAAGAACTATTGCCGATCCTGGAGAGCCATTTACCCAGGCCTGAGACCACTCGGATTCTCGCGACTGAGGAGTGAGAAGATACCAATGGTAAGCGATACTCATTTTGAAGCACCTTTTGGGCCATCGCCGGCGGCGGGCGACCACGCTGTCTCGCCGGTAGAACTCATAACACGTGCCCTTCACAAACGCCTTTGGGTGGGGATTCTGGTTTTCATCCTGGCGGCCCCGGCAGCGGTCGGGCTCACATGGCTGAAGTACAAGCCGTACTATCAGGCGCGAGCCGTCATCCGGGTGACCCCCACTCGACCTCGGATAATGTATAACACTCGTGATGACGAGCCTGGCCGGCGTTACGATACCTTCTTCAACACGCAGATCGCAACTGTGAAGAGCGTTCCTGTGCTGGGCCAGTGCCTCAGCGATCGGGCAATTCTGAGCATGCCTCTGCTGATCGGTGCCGAGGACCAGTTTCGCACATTTCGTGATGCCCTGAAGGTCGAACGCCACAGGGGCACGGAGTTCCTCTCGATCAGTTTGAGCCAGGAGGATACTCCCGGGGGCCTGGACTATGCAGTGAATAGGGTTGTGGAGAACTACCTGGCGTATGTTGAAACTCGAGACAAGGGCACACTGAACAAGAGACTTCGGCTCCTCTCCGACGAGCGTGATAGACTGAAACAAGACCTGAAGAATAAGGCAGAGGCCGTCGACAGTAAACGCGAGGAAATCGCCTCCGACCCTCATGCCGCCCCCGGGATGTTTGCACGTGATCCGGTGAGCGCAACTCAGGAGGCAATAATCGACGCGAGCACGTCACAGTCTTCCCTGAAGGCCAAATTGGCGTGGCTTCAAGAATCTCTCGAGACCGGAGATATTCACGTGCCAAGCTTGTTGGTTGAAGAGTCCCTGGATCGCGACTTTGAGATACAGCGGCTTGCCGCCATGGAAGCGCAGTTCCGCCAGGCGCTCGTTACGGCCGACGCCGAGGCGGCAAGCCCGCCTTCGGTTGTTGTTCGGGGAAGGGTGAATTCCGACCCCGAGTTCAGCTCGCTCAAACAAGAGATCGCCCGAAAACAGCTCGAACTGTTGATGCTGTCGCAACAGTACCAGCAAGGACACCCTCGACTGAAGAGGATTGAATCCGTCCTCGAGGTCAGCCGCAAGATGCTGGCTGAGATGAAGGAGAGCCTGGAGACGGAAACAGTTGAGGATGTGAAGCGGAACGCACAGCAACGGGCACAAGAACTGCGTGCGCAACTGCAAAGCATCGAAAAACAGATCAAGGAGCGCCGCGAGAGTCAGCGCACCGCCGTGGAAGAAAGCCTCAAGGAAGACGCCAAAGCCGAGATCAGTCGCCAGATAAAGGGTATCGAAAACGACATCGAATCGGCCAAGACAAGGGAGAGCGCCTTCGCCGGACTCCTCACAACACAGTTGGCAGAGCGCACCAAGTACGATCTCAAGAGCGCGGAGTTGAAGTCGCTCGAGGAAGCCACCGGGCGTGTGCAAGGGGCACTGGTTCTGGTGGAACAGCGGATACACGAGCTCGAGGTGGAATCCGGAGCACCCGGCTACGTGAGCGTGGATGCCAAAGCTATCGAACCCAAGTCCCCGGAACCCTACAAGAAGCGGCGTATGAGATATGCCGTAGTGGGCGTGGTGGGAGCCATGGGGCTGGCAGTCTTGGCCATGATCCTGCTGGAGCGGCGCGACGACAGGATATGGTCTGCCGAGGACCTCGATATCTCAGGGAAGGTGGAATTGCTTGGATCCCTACCTGGTGGCGGCACGCAGGCCCGAGCTACTGAGCATGCCGCGCTCGTGTGCCGGTCCGACCCCGACTCATTTTTCGCCGAACAAGTACGCAATCTTACCGCCGGAGTGCTTTACCCCACCGATGGCAAACCCGTGCGAACCGTTTTGATAACCAGCGCGGCGCCCGGGGACGGCAAGACGACCCTGGCCGTGAATCTTGCAACGTGCATTGCCAACCTGGGCAAACGGGTTCTCTTGATCGACGCCAATTTCCGGAAGCCCGATGTTGCCGGCGTCTTTAAGCTGGGCAACATTCCCGGGCTGGGCGATGTTCTGGCCTACGGCTCCGACTTTGATGAAATTGTCCATACCATTGACGGTCTCAGTGTTCTCACTGCCGGCACACCCCCGCCGCCGGGTCTGCATCTTCTGGGATCTTCCGCTATGAAGAGCATCCTGGAGCAATCCGGCAAACGCCACGACTATGTCATTGTCGACGCGCCGCCGTTGATGCTCGCCGATGCACGCATGTTGGCTCCGATGGTCGATGGGGTCGTCTGCTCCTTCAGAGCGCTCGCCAGTCGCCGTGCGGCGGTGGAGGAATCCCTCGCAACCCTCCGTCGCCTGGGGGCGCGCACAATCGGGGTGGCGTTGATGGGCGTGAATCCAAAACTGAATGGCTTTAAGGGTTCGGCCAAGACACTCAGCGCCTACACGCGATTGAAAGAACCCGACGGCCCTCCTGAGACGTAATGGTTCGTTCCGTTCACCTGCAATGGGGAAGAAAGGGAGTTAGCTGATGCCACGCCAAGTCAACAGTAAACTGATTCTCAGGACAGCAGGCACGCTCCTTCTGATCGTAGCGGTCGTTCTCGTGATGGGAAGGCTGCTCCACAGGAAGGCCTTGAGCGAGGTGCTGCCCAGAGCTCGTAAACTGGCCGAAGAAGAAGAGTACAGCAAAGCCGCCGAACTCTACGAACTTCACTTGGAAAAGCACGACGACGACAAGGACGCACTGGAAGAGTACGCAAACGTTCTCATGAAGACCGCCCGAGGCCGACTGGCGGCCGACCAATACCGGAAGATAGTCAGCCTCGACCCGAAAGACTACGACGCACGGCTGTGGCTGGCCCAGTTCACGATCGTGAACGCCGCAGGCTTGTCTGCGCGGGGAAAGACACTCGAGTCGGAGGCCAAATGGGCTGAAGCGGCGGCTCTTGGCTCTAAGATGATCCAACTGGATACAGACAGGCCCGAAGGCTATCGCTGCCTCGCACAAGCACAGGCTTCTCTCGAGAAGTTTGAGGAAGCGGACAAAACACTCCAAGAGCTGATCGCAAAACATCCTGACGAAGAGATGGCTTACTTCCAACGGGCCGAGATCGCAAGGCGCCAGGAACGCCCAGTCCAGGAATGGCGGCGCCACATTGAGGAGTGCCTGGAGAAGAATCCGAAATCGTGGTCTGCACATTTGCAGGCCTACATTTACATCCAGCTTCACGGCGTTGCCGGGGCGGAGGAATACCTCAAACGTGCGCTGGAGCTAGGACCCGACGAGCCGACTGTGCTCGCCAACGCCGGGCTCGGCGAGGAGCGGCTTGCCGGAAAAGCAAGGCAGGAAAAGG
>JABMSA010000349.1 GCA_013202185.1 Planctomycetota bacterium | reverse complement strand
TACTCCATAGTGGTGTGTGCCCAGTAGGCGTGCATTTCACACTTCCGCTAACCATCTGAGCCGCAAGGGGTTGCATGCAGTCTAGCTCTGGAACTTCGGGCTAACCAGCAGTGCATTGCGGATTTTCCTCCAGAGGCGGACAGGTGTGCGAAAGCCGACGCGGCCATATCACCTCATCTGCTGCGTTCTCGCGGGTCGTGCGTATGCCAATACAGCCCGACCCGCTCCGCCTTGCAGCTGAGGCAATCTGACCGCATCATTTTCGCAGTCCGTCAGCTGACGGACAGCCAAATCCGCAATGCGGGGGCATCCCGCCGGGTAAAAGGAGGAGGCCCGGCGGGAGGGGCTTCTGACCTGAAGGGAAAGGTAGGGCGAAGCCTCCGGCTGAGCCGCGGGCCAATCCACGGCTCGGCGAGACCAGCCTCACGGCCTGGCACGCGCTTAGCCTTGCCTGGAGATACCTGTGTTGGCACGGGCAGATGAGATCGACTAAGCGAGTCGAGTAAGTGTAAACGAGTAAGTGTGGGGACGAAGGGAAGCGACGAAGTGAAGCGACGAAGTGTAGGAGGGAATTCTTCGGACCCTTTGTCGTACACTTAATCCCACACTTGATTGCCACCCTTCGTTGGATACGCTTAGTCGACGCCATGGATCAGACAGACGTGCCAACCAATGCCTTGAGGCGACGCCTAAAGGCGCGCCTCAGGCTGATCGTTCAGGTGTCGAGTTCGGCACGCCGCGTTCAGTGTTCAGCTATGAATCGTCCTCGTCCTCGTCCTCAGTGAGCGAAGCGAACGGTCCTCGTCCTCGAAAGTACATACGGTAGACCACGGATCATAGAAGCATGAATCGACCTCCATGTCCGGCGGAGCCACGAAGAGCGAAGTCGGATCCTCAGCCCCGAAACATGGTTGGACCATCGAGGACGAGGACGAGGACGATTCATGCCCGTGACACCTGAAACCTGGTTGGACATTCTCACACACAAGCAGTTCCCTGACGAAGTCCCTGAGCTTGCCGAACGGGCGTCTCTGCGCGAGATATCTCACATGCCGCCCGGCCGCTCCTATCGCCCGCGGTTCAAAACAGTCCGACGATCCAGTGCCAGATGTACAGAAAGTCCGAACGCAGAAGACCGATATAGTCCTCAACCGTTGCGGTACTGACTGCAACAGTCCAGAATCCGACGCCTATAAGGTTAAGCAGATAAATCGCCGTATAGGAAAGAAGGCGACCGTATTCTCTGACATCGCTCTGATGAGAAAGCAGTGTTCCGATGGTGAAGGTTACGTGGAAGGCCCACGTGAAACCGACAAGGGCCATCCAGAACAGCTCATAGTTCTGAACATCCCAGAACAGCGAGAGCAGGAAATACAACGCAATAACAAGAACGGTGTAAAGTGGAAAGAAGTAGGGTGCGAGCGTGATAAGCAGGTTGTTCCCCGAAACAACCACGCGCCCGCCATCTTTTGAGAGCTTGAATCCCCAGACCCTCTCACCCGAGGCAAGCGCCCACAGTGCATGTGTCAGCTCATGAGCAAGCACGTAGGTTCGCACAGGTCTCGGCGCCAGAAGGTAGAGCAATACCCACAGCGTGAACCCTATGCCGAACGCCCAGGATGATGCCTGGGTCCCGGAACCGGAAGCCGAGTGAAGACTTCTTATGAGCGATACTGTAGACAGGCTGACGGAAACGCAGAGGGGGATAAGGCACAAGCCACAGGCGAACAGCAGGATTCCTCTGGCCAACTTCTTCAAGATCGGGCTCCGGGTCCAAGATTCCTGTTGACTTGAAATCAGGGGCGGCTATTATTCCACAGCTTTCGTGCAGACAGGAGACAATACCAGGTAACACACCTTAGTTCCAGAGCAGATTGGAAGGAGTAGAAACAGACATGCCCAATACGAAAAGCGCGAAGAAACGGATGCGCTCTTCCGAGAGAGCCAGGATCCAGAACAAGGATGTTCGTAGCGAGGTGCGGTATGCCGGCAGGAAGATGGCAGAGACGATCACAGCGGGTGACGCGGCCGTTACAAAGCGTGAAATGAACAAGTATTTCTCGATTCTCGATAAGGCCGCGAAGCACGGGGTAATAACGAAGAATGCCGTGAGCCGACGGAAATCAAGCGTGGCAAAAAAGATCGCACAGTCGAAGCTCACAGGCTGAGGCTGTCTTCTCTACCACGCCTCAACTATCGTCTCCACAATGTCGTGAGCGAGATCCGTCGCAGCTCCCGGCAGGGCTTCGAGTTTATCCGCCGACATATCACCCGTAACCTCGAACGTTGACTCTCCCTGTACGAATCCGTTACTGCTGACTATTGTGCCGGTCTGCTGTTTCCACAGGATGACGTCAGCCTCAAGGGTCAGGCGGAATTCTGTCGATTCTGTAGGACGCTCTTCAGAATATCTGAGGGGCTGTAGCCTGTAGCCGGTCAGTGTCACTTCCAGTCGGACATCCGCCTCATCGCTGTCCGTTATCTTCAACGTGCCGTCCCTCTGGAGTTCGCGGATCACCGCAGTGGTTGTCGCGGCCTCAAGCTCGGGTTCGCCGCTCCGGTTTGCGAACGCGGGAACATAGACTGTCCGAATGTCGGGAGGTAGCGTGCTGCCGATGCGATATCCCAGGCAGCCGGATGCCAGAATGCATGCCGTCATGCATAGAACTACGATAAGACCGAGTGCGGCGCGCCGCGCGGTCGTAGAGGCAGGATCGACAAAACTGCGTTTATGAGGATTCAATCTTGTACGCCCAGTTCGGCTTTCAGCTCTCTTATCCTCTGCGCTGCCGTCTCGGCGTTCTCCGAAGCTTTGAACTTGTTAAGGAAGTCGGTATAGGCAATCAGGGCGGCCGTGGGCCGTTTGGCCTTCAAGTCGTAGAACACGGCACGCTGATAGTACTGATCCGCAAGCCGGCTGGTCAGTTCCGTAACGTATTTTTGCGCGTCGGCTGCGGATTCATGGTCAGGATAGTCTCTAAGGAAGAGATTAAGCTGCGACCTTGCACGCTGCGCACTTTTTTCGTCGTGTCTGCTTGCCTTTGCGAGATGGTAGAGACACGTTCCCATCCGGAAGGACGCAGAAGCTGCGAAGTCGCTGCGCG
>JABMSA010000348.1 GCA_013202185.1 Planctomycetota bacterium | reverse complement strand
GCGGTCGAACCTGCTCTTGAAGCGCTGCACGGTTTGCGGGGTGAGCGATATCTCGGGCACGAGCACGATCGCCTGCCTGCCCGAGCCCACGCACTCGGCGATCGCGCGAAGGTAGATTTCGGTCTTGCCCGAGCCGGTTACGCCGTAGAGCAGCGTGACGCCGAACAGCCGCGCGTCGATCTGCTCCGTGACCTTCTCGAGTGTTTGGACCTGCTCGGCGGCGAGGTCGAACTCCGGCGGGGGTTCGTCGACTACATGAGCAAACACGTCGTCGTCCACCGTTTCGTATCGGATCGAGACCACGCCGGCCTTCTCGGCCGAGCGCACGGTGCTTTGGGAGCATCGCGCGAGGCGTGCGACGTCGGCGATGGTCAGCGGCTCGTCGCCTTGTGCGACGACGTCGGCGATCCGCGCGCGCTTGGGCGATCTGGTGCAGAGCTTGCCGATCTGCTCATCGGAAAGCCCGCCCGGCTCGACGAATCCGACGCTCTTGCCTACGTGGCCCTTTCGCACGCCGGCCGGCACCACCGCCACGAGCACCTCGCCCCACGCGCAGCGGTAGTAATCGGCCATCCATTTCGTGAGCTTCATGAGCGCCGGCGTTATCAGCGCCTCGTCGTCGATCACGCCGTAGATTGCCTTGAGCTCGGTAACTTGGGGCTCGTTGGGCAGCCCAACGCAAAACCCCTCGAGGCGCTGCCTGCCGAAGGGCACGTCGACGCGCTTGCCCACGGCGATCTCGGCGCGCCACTCGCGCGGCACGCGATAGTCAAACTCCCGCCGCACCGGAAGGTTCATCGCCACGCGCGCAAAGCGCGCGTCTTGCCGGCCGGGATGTTTTGCGTCGAAGAGATTCGCCATTCAGTACCGCCTGATGCGCAAGCCCAGCAGATGCCGCGCAAGCGTGCTGAGAACCGCATCCGGATGGCCCGGCGCGATGGCGTAATGATGGTGGATGGCGGTTTCCACGAACGTTTTCGCACTGCTCACGCGCACCAGCCACCGGCATCGATACCAGCCAAGATGGTCGAACTTGCGGACGTCGGCGCTTTCGGCGGGGTATACGTCGAGGTGCTCCACGTCTGTATCGAGCCTCGCAAGCGTTACCGGCCCGGCCTTAGGCGTCGAGTATACCATCGACTGCTCCGACCAGGCGCCTATGGTTTCGCGCACTTCCCAGGCGTCCTCGATCATCATGTTTTTCGGCAGGCTGCCGGCCGTCGAGAAATGGCTTACAACCAGGCAGTCGTCGGCCAGGCACTCGTTGTAATCGGCCAGTTGCATCCGGGTGGTGTAGCCCGCGCCCGAGTCGTGCTTCTCGAATTCCGACCGGAAAGCCATGTAAATGTTGCTCATGGTATTCTGCTCGCCAGTAGCGGCATGCAGCAGCATTTGTGTGAGCAGGCAGCCCAGGTCGGCCTCTTCGGTGCACACGATGCCTTCGTCCTTGAGCAGCGCATAGGTGACGTTGGGCATGGGCAGTTTCCGATGGAGAAAGGGATCGAACTCTTCGATGCCGAGGGCGCCGGCGCCGGATCGTGCGAGGAAGTGCTTTTCGGCGCTGTAGAGCCTGGCCACTTCCGCCAGGTGGTCGTCGCTTACGCCGATGATCTTGCCAAACGCCTTTTCCTTCCACTCGGCAAGGGTCGAGGCCGCTGTGGCATCGGATACGCGCCTGGCTTGCTCCTTCAGTTCTTCAACGTCACGCACCTCGACATTCACGCCGAGTTTGCTGCCGGCCGCATCCTGGAGGTCGAGGTACTTGTCGGGATCGCCAACGAAGATCAGTGCCTTGCTGCTCTTGAGCCTCTTCATTGCGGCTATTGCTCTCACCGAGTTCATCATCGCCTCGGGAGAATCCGTCGGCAGAACCGTTGCCCCCGCGCGCATCAGCGCCGCCCGGGCGCCGGCCTGGTACGGATGGAAGGCGCAATGCGGCTCGAGAAGCAGAACGGGCTTGTTTGTCGAGGCGATGGCATCGGCGCATTTGGCAACGCTCAGCGGTGGAGCAACGGCCACGGCATCGCAATCGCCAACGTCGGGCGGGGCGAGGTCGTTGGCGACCACCTGCGGCTCGATGAACTCCGCGCTGTTTGCGAGGAACTCGCGCACGGGCTCCAGGCCGTGCATGGCGCGGTCCCGTTTCTTTTCGCTTCCGACGGCCAACGGCAGTATTCTTATCCGTGCATCATCAACGCTCATGCTTGTGCTCCTTCGGAATTGTCCTCGCCGGGAAAGAACGATGGGCTGCTATTTGCGCAGCACTATCAGGCGATGGCTGTTTGTGCCCTTCTTGTTGTTGTCCACCTTGAAGCAGTTGGCGAGTTTCGTGAAATTCTGCTCGTGGATTAACACCTCCTCCACCGTCAGCGGGCAGCCGCCGCTGCGAAGATCCTGCACGATGTCGACGATCACTTCGTCGAGGTAGACCAGCCCGCCGCCGATCATTACTTCTCCCACCTCAACAACGGCCACCCCGTCGCTGCACAGCACGCGGCCCATTTCGGCGATCGCCGGCGTCATGAACTGAACCCATTTCTTGAAGCTGTGCGTTTGCACAACGGCCTTCCGCACGGTGTCTTCGTCGATGCCCAGAAACCACAGCTCGATCCAGTTGTCGAGGATGTAATCCGCCTTATTGAGAAACGGCGGCGAGGTGACGATCAGGTCGGCGCAGGCGTCGGGGAAGCGCAGCTCGCGGGCATCGCAAAGCTCGAACCGGTTGTGTTTCGAGGCCTTGCGTATGCTGTCGATCTTGCCGTCGGCCAGTGATCGCTTCGCCTTCTTGAGGATGCGCGTTTTGATCGGGCGGTAGTCGGGCGCCTGGTTTCGGCGCTCGTTGATCTTGACCTGGTTGGCGGCGGACACGGATATCTGCGGAAAGGAATACACGCTGAAAAAACCCGGCGAATGCCCGTGCAACCGCGACAGCGCCACAAGCTCGATGAACCTGTCGGCGTCGGTGAAGTTCTCGGCCAGGTGCCGCCTCAGACCGACCAGCTCGCGGCAGGTGCCGGGATGGTAGAACATCGAGAAGTCGTCTTCGCCGTCGACGGGCGTATCGGGGTCGAGTTCGATTTCGTCGAGGCGCTCATCAATCTGGTCGGCGCTCACGGGGTTGCACTTGGGATACGTGATGCGCCCCGACATTGGGTTGACGTCGCTGCCATAGGCGGTGCGGCCCATCAGGTTTGCCTGGAGTGCGGTGGTGCCGCGTCCGTTGAAGGGATCGAGCACTACGTCGCCGGGCCGGGAATATCGCGAGATGAAAAACTCGGGCAGCTCGGGCTTGAACGACGCCCTGTAGCTCACAACATAGTGCAGCGAGTGCATCTGGCGCTGGCGTTCGGTCCAGAACTCGCCCGTTGTCTTGCGATACGTGCCCGTGCCGGCGGATACGGTTTCCTCGCTGAAAATCCGGATGGGCTCGACTTTCGCGGGCCCGGCGTGGTCGTCGAGTTGAAACAGTGGCAAATCATAGGCCATGATGAATTCCTAGCGGCCGGGGCTCAGCGGAACTTGACTGTCCCAACTGATCCTTGTTCGACGACGTTGGGGTCGTATTTGCTTGTCTTGCTTTTTTCCTTGAGGAAGTTTGTGTATGCCCGGCGGCTCAGCGGCAGCTTGATCGTTTTGGCCTTGTAGCTGGAATATATTATCGCGGCGGCAAGCTCGAGGGGCGCGATGCCTTCGGCGCCGAGCGCCACCGGCTGGCGGTTCTCGAGGATCGCGCGCGCAAACTCGCGCGTCACCACCGCATGGCCCTCGGGGGCGTCGTCGACTTTTACCTCCTGCTCCTCCATCGGAATCTGCGGGAAGCTGTCTTCCGTCGCGAAAGTATAATCCGAGATCGGGTCGGCGAGGGTACAGAGCTTGATGTTTCGGCCGTCGAAGATTATCTTGCCCTTGTCGCCGCAAAGCTCGATCCTGTATATCACGGGCTGCTCGACGGTGCTGGTGTGGAAGTATCCGGTGGCGCCGTTTTCAAACCTGATCATTGCGCTCGCGGAGTCTTCGACCTCCATGTCATGCAGGTTCGTTTCGACTACGCCTCGCACCTCGACGGGCTTGCCGGCCAGCCACACAAGCTGATCGAGGTCGTGGGGCGCCTGGTTCAGCAGCACGCCGCCGCCTTCGCCGGCCCACGTGCCGCGCCACGTGCCGCTGTCGTAATATGCCTGCGAGCGATACCACGTTGAGATCATGTTCACGCGGTAGAGCTTGCCGAGGATGCCGCTTTGGATGAGTTCGTGAACTTTCTTTCTGGGTGCCTCGGTGCGCTGCTGAAACATCAGCCCCAGCGTGCGACCATATTTTTCGGCGGCTGCAACCATCTTGTCGCCCTCGACCGGATTCGAGGCGATCGGTTTCTCGCTGAGCACGTGCACGCCCTTTTTCATCGCGTCGACCGCAATGCGCATGTGCGTGGGATGCGGCGTGGCGATCATCACGAAATCGAGCTTCTCCTTTCCGAGCAGTTCCTTGTGGTTGTCGTATACGGGGATCGAGTATTTCTCGCCGTGCGGTTTTGCCTTTTCGGGCCTGATATCGCACACGGCGCAAAGCTGCACCTCGTCGATGTTCTGAACGCTATTCACGTGAAAGCTGCCCATGCCCCCTGTGCCTATGACTGCGATGCGGAGCTTGTCCATAAGACATTCCCTTGATCAGAAGGCTACAAAAGAAAGACGACCAATCGCTGTCAGATTGTAGCTAACCGGCGTCGAGAATCAAGCATGTAAGATGCGGAAACCCGACGGGGGTGGGTCACGATGTACCTGCGGCGGGCCGTTCGATCCGGCCGAAGGAGTGCATCGCCTGCCGAAGGATGCTCCGGCAGGGCTTGGCGCGGGCTTGTGATGGTTGGGTGATGTTGTCTTGTCGGGGGCTACTCGAGCAGGAGTTCGCCGGTGAATTTGAGGTCGGGGCTGACCTTGGCGGCAAGCTCTTCGGGGTCGAGTGCGAACAGCGGGCTGATTTCAATCTTGCCGTCGACGTTACCTTCGCCGTCAAACGGCACCTCGACGCCCGCCTGCTTCAGCCATCGGCCGTAGCAGTTGGTCAGTGCCTGCTTTGCCGTGGCGGCCGAGTCTTGCCCGTGCTTGTTCTTGACGGGTGCGAATTCTTCTTCGCGTTCGCTTTCGAGTATTACGGCCGCCTGCGCCTGCGGGAGTGCGTCGAAAACGAACATCTCAAACTTGATGCCGTTGGGCTTGTCGGGCTTCACCAGTTTGCCGCTGTCGTCGATGAAAGGCACGGCTTTTGTCGCGACGTGCCACGGCAGCCCGGAGCCGGCCTGGTTGAGGCGCTCCACAAAGTTCACGTCGAGAATATGGATGGCGATATTGCCCGCGCCGTACAGCAGCGAGCCGTCGGGCCGCCGAGTGTGCATCAGCTCGGGTGCCAAGTCGCTGTATTCGATGACGGTAAGCTTGCCGTCGACATTGCCCACCACGCCGAGCCCCTCCTCAGCATCGCGCTTTTGCGCCACCTTCAAAGACATCTCCGCGCCCGCCGCCACGTGATAGCCGATGAACACCGGATCGATGCTATTCACGAGCGCGTTGTCGACCTGGTGATACGAGATGTGCCTTATGCCTCGGCGCCGCATGTCGGCGAGTGCACCGCCCTGCTTCAGGGCCGTTATCGAGCCGCCGTGGCCGTTGGGGCTCAGGAACAGTTCGTCTTTCCGTTTCAGGATCAGCTTTCCGGAAGCATCGAGCGTGGGCAGCATGCCCTGCACGACGAACATCACGTTTTCGCGGCCGAGCCCGAAATACTCGTTGATCTCGAAGAATTCCACGGTAGCGGCGTTGTTGATGGTGCTGGTCATTATGTAAAGCGGAATTGTGACGCCACAGCGCCTCGAGGTGGCCGTGAGCTTCTCGGCGAAGAGGTGGAAGAGGCTTTTGTCGGTGATGGGGCATATGGGGAATGTGCCCTTGGGCGGATCAAACTTCAGCCGCGAGCCCTGGCCGCCGGCAACGATGAAGAGCGCCACCTCGCCCCGCGCGATGGCGTCGGCGCCCAGTGCGGCCATGCGCCGGCGCTCGGCAAATTGCTCTTCGGTGCGCGGGAGGGGAATGACGCGGGCGAGCCCGATCGTGCCCGAGAATTTCTCCGGCCCGGCGCCCAGGTGCCTTGCCGCAAGATCCGACACCAACTGAAAATCGACGGACGCCGTCTGGCGCAGGAGCTTTTCCCTGCCGGCGGCATCCAACTGGTCCCACCAGCGAAAGATGTGACCTTGCCTGGCAGCCTGTGCCCTCGCAAGGCACTGTTTGTATTCGGAGCCGCCACGAAGCAGCGTGCCGTCGGTGTTGTCTCTTGCCATCAATACTTTTTTACCACACGGGCCGCCGAAAAGCAACGGATTTCGCGGGAATACTCTTGACACTTCGGCGGTTTCATTTTAGAATCGTTCACATGGCTATTAACGGCACATTTGCCTTTGCCCTTGCAGCCCAGTTTTTCAGGTGTGCTCAGCAGATATGTGTTCTACATCATTACGCCAGGAAGTATTCTCGGATGTCAGGAAGCTCGTTGTCAAGATAGGAACGGGCGTGGTAACATCGGACGACGGCCGGCTCGATTCCGCTTGCATCGGCAGCATTTGCCGGCAGGTCCACGAGCTCCGGGAGCGCAAGGTGCAGGTCATCATTGTTACGTCCGGGGCGATAGGCGTTGGCATCGATGCTTTGGGCCTCAAGCGGCGGCCGAGCGTTTTGCCGGATCTTCAGGCGGCGGCGGCGGTGGGCCAGAACAGGCTGATGCTCGCGTACGACGACGCACTCAAGAAGCACGGCCATCACGCCGGGCAGATTCTACTCACACGCGAAGACCTCGAAGACCGCCGACGGTTCGTGAATGTCGGCAATACCATCCGATCACTTCTGCGAATGGGGGCAGTGCCCGTCGTGAACGAAAACGACACGGTATCGGTCGACGAAATCAAGTTTGGCGGCAACGACATACTCGCCGCGCAGGTGCTGCATGTTCTCAGGGCCGATGCACTCATATACCTGTCCACGGTCGACGGCCTCTACGACACCGGCGGCAACGTGCTCGACGTCGTCGAAAAGATAACCGAAGAAACCTTCATGCTCGACACCGGCAAGAAATCGGCGCTCGGCATAGGCGGAATGCAAACCAAACTGCAGAGCATACAGCAGATCACCAAGGCCGGCGAACCGGTGGTGATCGCCTGCGGGAAAGCAGACAACGTTATCCTGAGGATAATGGCGGGCGAGCGCGTCGGCACGCTGTTTTGCCCCGCACGCACGCGATTGCGAAGCCACAAGCGATGGCTGCGATACAGCGCCAAGCCGCGCGGCACGATCACGGTAGACGAAGGCGCAGTGCGGGCGCTCGTCGAGAAAAACAAGAGCCTGCTGGCGTCGGGCGTGTGCAAGGTGGCGGGCAGCTTCGGCCAGGGCGACATCGTGGCGGTTGCCGGGCCGGTGGGCGAGGTAGTGGCAAAAGGCCTTACGCATTACTCGTCTGAAGACCTCGAGGTGATCAAGGGAGCAAAGACCGGCGAAATAAAATCGCTGCTGGGCTACAAATACTACGACGAAGTGATCCACCGCGACAACCTCGTCATCCTCAAGTGAGGCGGTTCTTCACGCAACGACCCTTCACGGAAGGCACAGCCACATGCCGCAAGCCGACTATCACATACACACCGCCTGGTGCGGCCACGCCGACGGCACAATGGAAGAATACGTGGAGCAGGCCATAGCGCTCGGCCTGCCCGAGATGGGTTTCTCGCCGCATCTGCCGCTGGAAATCCCCATCGAGGAGAAGGTGTGCCTGACCCTCGAGGAAATGGATGCGTTCCTCGAAGAATTCCATCGCCTCCGGAAGGCGTATGCCGCCGTGATACCCCTGCGGCTGGGCGGCGAGGCCGACTTCGCCCCCGGCACCGAAAACGAGATCGAGCGGCTCAAGGAGCGCTACGGGCTCGAGTACCTGATCGGCTCGATTCATATCCTTGGCGATTGGGCGTTTGATCATCCCAAGTATATCGACGGCTTCGCCGCTCGGCCGATCGATCGCATCTACAGCGACTACTTCGGGCTCGTGGCCGACGCTGCGAAGACGGGCCTCTTCGACCTGATCGGCCACCTCGATCTGCCGAAAAAGTTCGGCCATCGGCCGACAAACGGCTGCCTGCCGTACGCCGAACGCGCCTTGGCCGCAATGGCCGCGGGGGGCGTGGCCGTCGAGATCAACACCGCCGGGCGCGACAAGCCCGTGGGCGAGTTCTACCCGAGCAGAGACATCCTCGAAGCTTGCCAAAGGGCCGGCGTGAAGCTCACCTTCGGCTCCGACTCCCACGCACCGGGGCAAGTGGGCCGATACTTCGACGAAGCGGCGGACCTCGCAAGGTCCGCCGGATACACCCGCACACTGCGGCTCAACCCCGAGCGCGAGGCGGTGGATCTGTCCGGCTCATGATCGTTTGGCAACGCGCTGCTGAAAGGGACAATGCATGTGCCACGTGAAGAAGGCTCTGATGCCGGCGATCCTCCTTTCGCTTTGCATTACGAGTGCGGCATCGGGCGCCGGGTATGTGTGGTGGGAAGGCGAATCTCCCAGCGAAACCAATTTCCCACGGAAGAGCTGGTTCTCGGCATCGACCTTCGAAAACAAGCGCCACCGGATTCTGTCCGACGGCGATTGGCTCGCCAACGGCGGTGAGCGCGCCGGCCCCGAGGCTTTCGCGAAATACCGGATCAGCGTGCCCGCCGGCGCCGAATACAGCCTGTGGGCGCGCAAGTTCTGGAAGCACGGGCCGTTTCGATGGCGGCTCGACAGGCAGGCATGGCAGACCTGCGGCCGAGACGTCGGCCTGGCCGATACGGAGGAGATCCGAAAGTTCCTTTGTGTCAATTGGGTATTCCTCGGCAAAGTCAAGCTGGCCAAGGGCCGGCACCAGTTCGAGCTGCGCCTCTTGGCAAAGGAAGGAGAAGCGCTCACGGCCTGCTTCGACTGCTTCCTGCTCACGCGGCGCCCGTTCACTCCGCGAGGCAAGCTGAAGCCCGACGAAAAATCGGGCAAGGCCGAGCCCGGCTGGTGGGCGTTCGAGCCCGCTCCCGATTCCTTCGGCGCGGCGATGCTCGATCTGCGCCGGCTCAACGAGGCCGTAGCGGGAGAGTCGGGGTTTGTGCGCCGCCAGGCAGACGAGTTCGTTCTCGGCAACGGCGAGCCGGTGAAATGGTGGGGCGTAAACTGCGGCGGTGGAATCCTCGAGCTGAGCCGCGACAGTCAGGAGTACCTCGCACGGCGGCTGGCGAAGGTCGGCGTGAACATCGTGCGCGTTCACTCGCCGGCTTTCGACCAAAAAACGCCGGATCCGGCGCGCGTGGACAAGAAGTACCTGGCCCGGCTGCACTACTTCGTCGCCGCCCTCAAGAAGCAGGGGATTTATGTCAAGCTGTCATTCTACTTCCCGCTCTGGTTCGGCATAAAGCCGGAATACGGCATTCCCGGCTACGACACCATCGACAACAAGCGGCCATTTGCACTGCTGTTTTTCGATCCGCGCATGCAGGAAATACACAAGTCGTGGGCCCGGGGGCTGCTGCAGCCCACCAATCCGTACACCGGCGTGCCGCTCGCCGGGGACCCCGCCGTTGCGGCCATCGAAATTGTGAATGAAGACAGCTTTTTCTTTTGGACCTTCACGGCAAAGAACATACCGCGCGCCCAGATGGCAAAGCTCGAGAAGCTTTTCGGCGCATGGTTGATCAGAAAGTACGGCTCTATCGAGAAAGCAATTGCGGCGTGGGGCAATCCAAAGCCCCTGAAGCACGACAGCCCGGCCGCAAAGAAGATGGAACTGCGCGACGCATGGTTCCTCACCGCCAAGGGCGTAGGCACCGGCGCGATGCGAAATCGCATGAGCGACCAACTCCGCTTCCTCGCCCGGCATCAGAAGAGATTCTACGAGTCGATGGTGAAATTCCTTCGCGACGACCTCGGGGCAAAGAGCCTCATCTCTTGCAGCAATTGGAAAACCGCCGACGCGAGGATCCTCGATCCCATCGAACGTTACACCTACACGGCCGGCGATATCATCGACCGCCACGGCTACTTCGGCGGCAAGCACACCGGCCCGAGGGCGGGCTTTTCGCTGAATGCGGGCGACACCTTCCTCGACCGCGCCGGAGTACTCGAACCCGATAAGCTGCCCATAACGATGAATCAGGTCGATGGCTATCCTCACATCATCTCGGAGATCGGCTGGCCAAACCCGAACCGATTCAAGGCTGAGTTTCCTGCGTTGTGCTCGGCCTACGGATCATTGCAGGGCATCGACGGCATATTCTTCTTTGCCGTTGGCGGCGCAGGCTGGGAGACCTCGCCGAAGAAGTTTGCTCTCACGGTTCCTACCATCCTGGGGCAGTTCCCAGGCATGGCGTTGATGTATCGCCGGGGCGACGTGCGCCAGGCCGACGCGGTTGTGCACGAGGTGCTCGATCTCAACGACCTCTACCGTTTCAAGGGCTCGGCCGCGCCCGCGCCTCAGAACCTCGATGCATTGCGCCGGGCCCACGTGCCCGCCGGCGGCGTTGCCCGAGGCCTGCAAATCTCCGGCATCGATCCCCTTGCTTTCTACACGGGGCGCGTGCTGCAGAGCTTCGGAACACGGAAATCAAGCTCACTCCTCACGGACCTCACCAAATACATCGACCGCGACAAAAAACTCATCCGCAGCACCACCGGCCAACTCACCTGGGATTACGGCACGGGCAGCGTAACGGTCGACACGCCTCGCAGCCAGGGGGCGGCCGGGTTCCTCCGGAAGGCGGGGCGCGTGGAGCTGACCGACGTGACGATCGAATCGGAAAACGAGTTTGCCGGCGTTCTTGTGATTTCCCTCGACGGCAAGCCGCTGGCGGCTTCGAGCAACATCCTCGTTCAGGCGGCGACCGAAGAGAAATGCTACGGCTGGAAAGTTGACAACGGCAAGATCATCGACCTCGGCGGCTACCCGCTGAACGTCCGCAACGTCGATGTTACCGTTACTTTCAAACGGGGCTCTCACCTGCGAACCGTTCACACCCTCGATGCGCACGGCTACCTTCGCAAGACGTCGAAAACTGCAAAGACCGGCGC
>JABMSA010000347.1 GCA_013202185.1 Planctomycetota bacterium | reverse complement strand
CTACCAAAACGATCATCCCTGGGCGGTTGAACTCGACGAGCGTTTTCGCTCGTCGCCCTGCCTTCCGAGGCAGGCGCCCGGGTCGAGCGCGAGACGGGTTGCCGTGTTGCTTTCATCCCTTCCGCGCGGCGGCGCCACGCGGCTTTACGCCTTGACAACCGAGCGAATCCGTGTAAAATATCGGCGGAGAGATTTGTTGACCTGATCTGCACCGCAAGGCCGGTCGGCGGGCACGCCGCCCAATGAAGGACGATCAATGAAACGCTCCGCTGATCCGCGATACTTCCTGATGATCTTCTTGGCAGTCGTGGTGGTTGTGGCGTCGGGGCCGGCATACGGCGCGGCAGCGGGCGGCGCGGAGAATATCCACGCCGACGATCCGAATATCCAGTATGTTGGCCGGTTCGACTTTTCCGACCCGAAAAGGCCCACGTGCTCGTGGTCGGGCAGCGCTGTTCGTGTGCGATTCAAGGGGCCGTCGCTCGCCGTGTTCCTCGAGGATTTCCCCGCACGCGGCACCGACGGCATCGGCGCGCCGTTGGCAAACTGG
Source organism: Planctomycetota bacterium (assembly GCA_013202185.1). Taxonomy (GTDB): domain Bacteria; phylum Planctomycetota; class PUPC01; order JABMSA01; family JABMSA01; genus JABMSA01. The sequence continues at coordinate 2,663 of JABMSA010000347.1, read as the reverse complement.
TTCGAGATCATAGTCGACGGCGAGTATGCGAAGTCAATCGTTGCGCGGCCGGGGTCGGGGGGTTATGGCGTCGCGTGGAATCTGAGCGACGACGTGCACACCGTCGAGGTCTTCAAGCGCACGGAGGCGGTCGTCGGTCGCACTTCTTTTCTCGGCCTGCAACTGCCGCACGGCGGCAAGCTGCTGCCACCGCCGGCCAGGCCCGAGAGGAAGATCGAGTTTATCGGCGATTCCATCACCGCCGGGCTCGACCTGATGAAAATTGGCAGGGGGATATTCGCCAAGGCGGCACAGAATAATTATCTGGCGTACGGATCGGTTGCCGCGCGCAACCTCGGGGCGGAGGCCATCTGCATTGCCGAATCGGGCAACGGCGTGCACTGCAACGGCAGGGACGGCAAGCAGAATCTGATGCCGGTGGTCTACACGCGAACGCTCCGCAACCATCCGCGCAGCAAGTGGGATTTTGAATCGTGGAAGCCCGACGTCGTGGTAATTCACCTCGGCACAAACGACATCGGCGCCTACGGCATGGGCGTGTGCAAAGACGACTACCAGAAGTTTGTCGACAGCTACATCGCCTTCGTCGGCCAGGTACGCAAGAACTATGGCGACGTGCAAATCTTCTGCGCCGTCGGCCCCGACCTCTGGCCCGGCGGAATCCTCAGGAGGCTCCCCGCGACGGCCGTCGAGACCATGAAGAAAAAGGGAGACAAGAAAATCCATTTTGTGCCGTTCGACGACATCGGCAAAGAACTGCACCCCGACGCCGCCAACCATCGCAAGATGGCCGACATTCTCACCAAGGCCATCTGCGAGCAAACCGGCTGGAAACCGAACGAAGTGAAAACGGAAGGAAACAAGTGATTCATCTTTTGCATCGACGAGCCGCCGTTTCTGTGCTGTCTGTAATGTTACTAATGCTGCTCGCCGCGACGCCCGCGTGCAAGGCGGCGTCCGAAGCTCCGACCATGCCTGTTACGATCAGCCCCGAAGAGCCGCCGGTCACGATCGGCGCCGACAACCCGCTCTTCCAGTACATTGGCAGGTTCGACTTTTCCGACCCTGCCGCCCCGAAATGCGCGTGGTCGGGCAGCGCCATCCGGGCGAGGTTTCAGGGCACGGCCGTATCGGTAATCCTCGAAGACTTCCCTATCGGCCGCACAGATGAGCTGAGTGCGCCGTTCGCAAATTGGTTCGAAGTTCTGATCGACGGCGAGCAAGTCAAATCGATCGTGCTGTGCCCGGGCAGGCGCGTTTACAAGATCCGCAGCAAGATGAAGGACGCCCGCCACAGCATCACGATCTTCAAGCGAACCGAAGGCTACATCGGCCGCGTCATTTTCCACGGGCTCGAGTTGTCGCCCGGCGCCAAGCTGCTGGCCCCGCCTCCGAGGCTCAGCCGAAGAATCGAATTCATCGGCGATTCCATCACCGCCGGCCTCGACCTGATGAAAATCGGCGTCGGCGCATCATCCATTGCCTGCGAGAACTTCTACCACACATACGCCGCCCTCACGGCCCGCGCCTTCAACGCCGAAGTTGTCGGAATCACTTATTCCGGCAACGGCGTGCACACCAACGCAGGAGGCGGCAAGAAGGATGTCTTGCCCATCGTTTACTCGCGAATCATCACCCACGATCCCGAGAGCAAGTGGGATTTCGGCAAGTGGAAGCCCCAGATCGTCGTCATCAATCTCGGGGCCAACGACCTGACCGGAATGGGCCGTCGCAAGGATCCCTATGAGGAGTACGTGGCCAGCTATGTTCGCTTCATCGGCCAGATACGCGGGCACTACGGCAACATCCCCATCTTCTGCGCCGCCGGGCCGCTCTTCTGGCCCGGAGATCCGAAGAGGAAGTTCTCGACCGATGTCGTAAACGCGATGCACAAGAAAGGCGACAAGAATGTGCATTACGTGGGATTTAGCGGGATAGGCGGCGACCTCCACCCCGACGCCGCCAATAGCCGAACGATGGCCGACATGCTGATCAAGGCTATCTGCGAGCACACAGACTGGAAGCTGCCCAAAACCCGGCGCGGCGCCCGCTGAAGGTGCATGCGGGCCAAGCCGGACCTCGCCTTCCACGGAGAAGGAAACGATGCCGGACAATGACAAGACCACGCAAGCAACACCCGAGCAACTGAAAGATCGCTGGGAAACCGACGACGGCAAGGAGCGGCTCGCACACGTCATCGCGGCGCTCAAGCGCAAAGAGCCCTGGGCGCCGATCCTCGAGGGTCTTCCGCACGCCGACGAAATACCCAACGGACGCGACCTGCGCGGGGCCGATCTTCATCACGAGGACCTCACCGACACTCACCTCAGGCACGCGGCCCTCGCAGAGGCCAACCTCAGCGGAGCCAGGCTCATCCTCGCCAACCTGCGCGGCAGCGACCTTCGCGGAGCGATCCTCAGCGGCGCCGAGCTGAAAGGCGCCACGCTCAGCCGGGCCCAGCTCAACGGCGCCGAGCTTATCAATGCGGGCCTCGCCAACGCCGACCTCACCCGCGCCGAGCTTGTCGGCGCCGGCATTCGAAACGCCAACCTTCGCAATGCAGTCCTCGTCGACGCCAACCTCACGGGTGCGAACCTCTCCGGCGCCGACCTTCGCGGCGCCGCCCTGAGCGCCGCCGCCCTCCCCGGCGCAAGGCTGGCCGG
>JABMSA010000346.1 GCA_013202185.1 Planctomycetota bacterium | reverse complement strand
GAGCCGTAGCGTGTGTGCCCGGCATGGCACACTACTAGCGGGTGAAAGTCCCGTGCATACCCCGTCAGGGGGAAGTGCTAGCGAAGGGCAAGGGCGTCGCCGTGAGGTGGGGTCTGAAGGAAGCCTGTAGCAAAGCGCTGGCCCGACGGACAGAAACCGCATACGAGGCGGCGGTGCCGGATAAGGTGGCACGTCACACTGAAGTCCCGTACCTGACAGCAGGCATCGACGTAAATGCGGCGGGCATAAGCGGGAAAGTAGTGCGTCTTACCCGGGGAGATCTCGCATCATGCCTTGTGCTACCGGCGCCGCGAGGTGCCGGGATGTGGTGCGAGAAGTCAGCAGAAGGCATAGTAGGTGGGGTAACGAGCCGGAGGGATCCTGCCCGGGTCCCGCAAACGTAAGAGAACCGGATGGTCTCACAACCGCTGAAGGCCCGAACCCAAAGTTGAGGGCGAAGTCCTTCGCTGTGCGAGTGGCCCTCAGGGCTGTATAGTCTTGGGTCACCCATGGGCGGAGATCGACTTCAACCCGCAGGACCACGGTTCTGTGAATAACTAGGGATTCACAAAATTGACTTTTCGGCTGAAGCAAGGCTCCCCGACCTCGGCCTGAGGTCAGGGGGCGAGAATGTTCGGGACAAAGGTGCGCACGAACCGGATCTTGTCAGCGTGGCCCAGCCTGTGCGCGGCCAGAGCCACGAGCAGTACCGAGATATGTGAGAGAGTGCAATGGTTCTTGACGCTCGTGAGCCCTCGAACACTTGGTTCTTCGAGGGTGATGGCAAGCAGGCGGCTGAAGACCCGCTCGACGGCAGTCCGTCGATCATAGTGCCGTTTGAAGTAATCTGTCCCATACGGGAGCAGGGCGCGAATGGTCTCCGTCTGTCGCCACAGGTAGTTGCACCCCTTCTGCTGGGTAAACTTCGGGTGGTTGACCGGACACATCAGGAGGTCCGGCTTTCGTCCCCAGTAGAACGGGCATGAGTATTGCACGTACGTCACACCGTCAACAGTCATTTTGCCCTTCCGATACATCGTAAGGTCGGCGGGGCATGTGACGTTGTCCCGTCTGCGCTGGAAGCCGGATGTGTCCTGGGTGTTCCTGGGGTTGCGCGGAATGAACGCTTCGGCCTTTGAGTCTTTGACGATGTATCGGAGTATCCTCTCAACATCGTATTCCGCGTCGCCGGAAACGGACTGGAACGTCAAGTTGAGTGCGCCGCTCGCGTTCTTCAGTAAAGGGATGGCCAGTGTAACCTCTGCCACGGAGTTCGGCTCGGTGATTTCCCAGAGGGGTAGCTCAGCCTCGAGGTCAGCCAGGGCATGATTGCGATACCCCCAGAAATACGCGACTTCTTTCTTGCCGGGGCTGGGATAGTGAATGCGCACTCCGAGCGCCGCCGTGGGATCACCCCTGCACAGGTGCGTCTTGTCGTACCGGGATCGCCTCAGGCCAGTCTTGAGGTTGTTCTCACGGACCCAACTCTCCACCGGGCAGGAATCGAAACCGACGTGTCGTCCAGACACAACCCGGGCCTGTATCAGTTCCTTTACCAGATGAACCCGCACCGTCTGGAAAAGCTGGTTCGCAGTATCACCAAGGAAGGCACTGAATCGCTCCAGGCTGGGCGGTGGCTGATACGGATTGAACCCACATGCCGCACGCATCGGAGGGTTCTCGGCAAGGTGGGTGTGCAAGTCCTGGAGAAAGCGTTTCCGCGCAAGCCTCTGATATATCAACGCCCGCAGCATGGCGTCGCGGTCAACCGGCTTTCGCCCACGACGAGGCGGGCGAACCGGCCACGGCGGCAGGAACTCGAAAAGCCGCTCCCACTTCAACCGGGACGCGAGGTGCTCAGGCTGTATCAACTCGGGCTGTTCCATGATACAGGTAGTTTTGTGAAACCTGATGGGAAAGGCAAACCGAGAGCATGCCCCCTGGGCACACCTTAGCCCAACTTCCGCGGCCGAAAAACCGGATCGTTGGGCCGCAACGACTTACGACCGCACTGGCACTACGTTTTCGCGCATTGACGCTCGGTGCGGTAGGTCCGGCACCTGACCGGCAGAGCCATCCATTCGATTCCCAGCAGTGAGTAGACCAGCCTCTGTACCTCGTTGGGGCGCCCTGGTTTTCTGGCGTGGTGGACCAGTCCCGTGGCAGTAGGCACTATCACGGTGGCGTAGCAGTGGGTCTGGAGTTTTCGTCGAAGCGCCCGCCACGTGCACTCATATCCGGCCAACTGAAGCGAGAACTCGGTCCAGCGCAGCAGATGGTAGGCAAGAATGGTGATCCAGATGTGTGCCCGGCAACGCCGAGCCATCTGATGGTGGAACGGTCGCAGGCCCAAATCGCTTTTCATGTGCCGGAAAGCATCTTCGACGCGGGTGAGCGTGATGTACAGTTTCCAGAGCTGTTGGTCGGACATGTCCAGCGAACTGCGCAAGTGGTAGCATCCATGTAACTGCCTGTCCTTGGTCCAGTCCCCTTCGCGTCGGTTCCAGGTCAGCGTCCGAGTTTCATGTTCGTAATGGATCTCGTAGAGTTTCGAAGCTCTGGTGGTGCGTGATGCAAGCCTGCCGACGGCACGGTTGACCATAGCGGAGCTCTCCGTCAACTTGAGCCTGGGGTCGTCGCGAAGGATGCGGGCCTCGAGTTTCTCGAGTCCCTCGATGAGTTTGCGTTGAGCGCTGTCCTGGATGGCATCCTCCTTATCGCGTCGACCGTCGCTTCGGCAGAGCACAACGGTCTCCCCACCGACCTTCAGTCTGCGCACGAATACCGGCTGCTTGGACTTGTCTTCCGGCCGTCCCTCCACACGCTTGAACGTTGTCTTGTCGAGGAAGTCGGCGGCGAACTTGGCGCGCTTCTGTCGCTTCCCGTTGACCACATAATCGTAGCCCTTGTCCGCAAGGCGCTCCAAGTTCTTCCCAGTGGCCATCCCTCCATCGAGCACCACTACCGGCCGGGTGTCTTCTCCCGCGACCTTTTCGAGGTCGGCCACGGCTTCGAGCAGCGTCCGGCAGTCACTGGTGTTGCCGGTAAACACCTTGTGCGTTATGACGAATCCTTCGGCATCGAGAACGACACCGACCGAAATGAGCGGACAGTCAGTGCGCTTCTCCTTGGAGTTGGCACTGCGGCGAGCCAGTTCATTGCCCTCTGCCGCCCCCTCGAAGTAGCTGTTGGTCAGATCGTAGAGCAGGATGGTCCTGTCCAAATTGAACAAGCTGCGTTCCTGCTCGCGCAAGTGCGTTTCCAGCCCCTCTTTGACAGCCAGCAGTTTATCGCTGATCCGATAGAAGCGGTCCTCGCCCCACGACCCTGCCTGCACGTTCAGCAACTCGTCGAGGGCGGTCGTCGCCACCCAGTTCACCAACTCGTTTTCACTGCACGGTTCAATGAGCCGGTTCAGGACGCTTACTTTCGCAGTGGCTATTTGGTTTGGCGAGAACTTCCGTGCCGCAAAGAACCCGTCCAGCCCCAACGCCTTCCAGGCCTGGAAAAGAACCAAGGCTGGCCCCAGTTCAACGCCCTGTTCGTGCTCCACCGCATCGACGCAGACCTCTTCGGCACGCTCCGAGCCACTGTGTTCCACCTCCCGAAAAGTCGCGCCAGGCAGTCTTCCGGCCTCCTCGATCCGCTGTAGAACCAGCTTCGTCCAATGGGTCACTTCCGGATCCTCGAGAGGAAAAAGCCGCTGGTATCCGGCCATGCGATGGGTCACTTCGATGGCCACCGCTTTCCGATGTTCGTCCGGAACGCGACAGCCGCCCAATGAGACCACCATCCGCTGACGCACCTTCCCCTTGGCATCCCGGTGGGTCTCAACCAGTTGCAGAACAGGACACTTGCTGGTTTTCTTCTCGCGAAAGAACATGCTTTGGCTCCCGTGCGTGACTACGCCCACACGCAGGAACAATGAACCGGGAATACCCCGAGTCAACCCAGACAATGCCCGCAACACTGGCACTACAAACCGGCCCCAAAGCCCAACCGTTGATAGTCAGCGGCTTATGACACGGGAATTTGCTTGGAATGACACGCATGAAACGGGGGGGTGAGTTGGGTCACAACGACTTATAACTAAAATACCCGCCTGGAGGCATTTTTTTGGCCGCGGAAGTCGGGTTAGGAAGCGTAATGCTCTCGGCCCGAACCGGCTGCTATGCGTGCGATGACGGGTTTCACAAAATGCTTGGCTTCCTAAGGTACTGCGAAAAGCGTGCCCAATATGGGGGCTTCCGGCCCCAAAACCGAGTCGGTCGGGGACCATTTCTTCGAATGGCTTCTGTAACGCGTTCAAGGCGAGCATGTTACAACCTTAGGAAATCGGCAAAAGCGAACTTCTGTAAGTATCTCTGCATCAACCAGTTATGTTTTTTGTGAAACCCTGTGTGAATAACATCAACTTAGGAACCGCCGAGCTGCGGACCCGCATGGCAGGCCTGCCCGCAGTGCTACAGCTGTTGCAGGTGGGTGGTGGGAGAGCCG
>JABMSA010000345.1 GCA_013202185.1 Planctomycetota bacterium | reverse complement strand
TGGCCACGGCCGCTTCTTCGATCAGCTCGGTGGCGCTGGGGCCCACGATCTGGCAGCCGAGCAGCTCGCCGGTCTTGGCGTTGCCGATCAGTTTCACGAAGCCGCCGGTGTCGCCGATGACCTGCGCCTTGCCAAGACCGCGAAACTGGAACGTTGCAACCTTGACATCGAGCTGCTGCCCGGCGGCTTGCTTTTCGGTTATGCCCACGGCCGCGACCTGCGGATGCGTAAAGAACACCGACGGCACCACGCGGTAGTCGATCGTGCGCGGATGGCCGGTGATGTTTTCGGCGGCCACGATGCCCTGCGCCGACGCAACGTGCGCAAGCTGAACCTTGCCGGTGACGTCGCCGATCGCGTAGACGCCGTCGACGGTTGTCTTGCAGGTGTCGTCGATGACAATCGCCCCGTTCTCGACCTCGATTCCGGCGTCCTCGAGGCCGGGGACGTCCGAGTTCATCTTCCGTCCGATTGCGACGAGTGCAAGCTCGGCCTCGATGGTCTTGTCGCCCACCTTGCACGATATGCCGCTGTCGGTGGCCTTGAGGTCTTCGACCTTCGCGGAGGTGATGATCTTCATCTTGCTTTTTTTGAATGCCCTTACCACCGCCTGGGCCACGTCGAGATCGTTCATCGGGAGTATCTGGTCGAGCATCTCGACGATAGTGACCTGCGTGCCCATCTGGCTGAAGAATCCGCCGTATTCGGCGCCGATGTATCCGCCGCCAACGACCAGCAGGCTCTCGGGCACGTGATCGAGGTCGAGGATTTCGTCGCTGGTGATGATCTTCCGGCCGTCGATGGGAAAGAACTTCGGGCGGGCGGCTTCGGAGCCGGTTGCGATGATGATGTTCTCGGCGGAGATTTTCTTTTGGCCGTCGGCCGTTTCGATCTTGAGCGTATGCGCCGATTCGAAGGCTGCCTTGCCCTCGATCACGTCGACGCTGTTTTTCTTGAGCAGGCCTGCGATGCCCTTGCGCAGCCCGCCGATGATCTTGTCGCGCTTTTCGTTGAGCTTGCCGTAATCAACGGTCGGCTCGCCGAAGCTGAGGCCGTAGTCGCTTGCGCTCTTGCCTTCGCGCAGGACGTCGCTGACGTGTAGATAGATTTTTGTGGGTATGCAGCCGCGATTGAGGCACGTGCCGCCCAGCTCGCGGTTTTCGATAATGCATGTTTTCGCGCCCAATTGAGCGGCCCTGATAGCCGCAACGTAGCCTCCGGGGCCCGCGCCGATTACCGCTGCATCATAGTCCGCCATTCGTCGCTCCTTGATCGAAACATCTTGGCATAGTGAATTGTTACCGGGCCAAAAATCCCATTGGCTACATTATAATCGCTGTGCTCGCGAAATCAACGGGAAACCCGCCGACGCCCGCGGGGGCTGCGACCGGGAGGTGCATCCGGCTCCGCGTTGGATTGCTAAGTTTCTTGAACACTCCCGGCCGTGCGGTTACAATAACAACTCCTCGGCGGGCGCTCTTTCTGTGGCTTCTGCTGAGGAGAGCGGGTGCAATACACGTTTTATAGACTACCGAACATTGCCAACGACATGGAGAACGCCCTGTGAAAAGAATCAAGGAACTGCTCAAAGAGAAGAAGGTCCTCATTTCCGATGGAGCCTGGGGCACAGAACTGGCGGAACGCGGCCTGGAGGCCGGCGAGTGCCCCGAGCAGTGGAACCTCGATCGCCCCGACGAGGTGAAGGCCGTGGCCGAGGAGTACGTCGAGGCGGGCGCCGACATCATAATAACAAACACGTTCGGCGGCACGTGGCTCAAGCTCGCAAAGGCCGGGCTAGGCGATAAGGTGTCGGAGGTGAATCGGATCGGCGCGAGCATATCCAAGGATGCGGCCGGCGACAAGGCGCTGGTGTTTGCGTCGATGGGCCCGACCGGCGAGTTCATAGCGCCGCTGGGTACGATCACCGAAAACGACATGCTGTCGTGCTACGCCGAGCAGGTGGAGGCGCTCGTGGAGGGCGGAGCCGACGGGATAGTGCTCGAGACGTTTTCCGACCTTGGCGAGGTGAAGGCTGCACTGCGGGCTGTCAAGGAAAACTCCACGCTGCCGGTAGTGGCTTCGATGACGTTCGAAGCCGGGCCCGGAGGCTTCGCAACGATCATGGGCGTCAATCCGAAGCAGGCGGCGGCCGAGCTGACGGCGGCCGGGGCCGATCTTGTCGGCTCTAATTGCGGCGCCGGAATAAAACACATGATCAAGGTCGCGCGGCTGATGCGGGGGGTCACGAAACTGCCGCTGTGGATCAAATCCAACGCCGGCCTACCCGAGCTGGTGGGCGGTCAAACCGTGTTCCGCGAAGCTCCCAAGGAGATGGCAAGGCGCTACTCCGAGCTTGTTGCGTCCGGCGCCAACGTGATCGGCGGATGCTGCGGCACGACGCCGGAACATATTCGCCTGCTCGTGGCCCAGCGAAATAAGAGGATGTGAAACGCGGAGGAGGAGGATTGGGAGGGGGAAGAGGCGGATCGACGACGACGACGAGGACGACGACGACGACGAGGAGGATTGGTGAAGGTGAAGAGGCGGATCGACGACGACGACGAGGACGAGGAGGAGGATTGGGA
>JABMSA010000344.1 GCA_013202185.1 Planctomycetota bacterium | reverse complement strand
GGGTGATCGTGCTGGTGATAGATTGTCAAGGCACGGGCTGAAGCCCGGTATGTGTTTAGCGTAAAGCCGAGCGATCAGTGTGGCCTCGGGGGGCACCCTCGGCGGCCCGTCGGAGGAACAGCTTGGTAACGAAAACGACACTGGCAAGGAAGTTCGGCCCCTGCCGGCTTGCCCGGCAGGTGGGCGCCCGCATGCTGCTACCGCATAGATGACCATGTTTGGAGAGTGCAAGTGCCCGTACCGACTTCCCTGCAAATGGGGCTGAAATAGGATAACAGTCCCGATTTTTCCGCAGCGCTGACATTAGTTGAAGTTATCATGCAAAGGATGTCGCACATCTTCGAATACAGATCGACGAGGACCGGCCGTCGCCAAGGCTATGGCTGGCAAGGGACGATTCGGGGGAAGACCTCGCAGGGGGCGGCAGAGGGCGGGGAGGATTCGGCGGACCCGGAAGTCTGTCCGCAGACTCGCTCAGCTTGGCCGCCATAGCCAAAGCGACGGCGGATGCTCTCCGTGGTTCGTATTGTCTGTGTCAGGCTATTGTGGTGTCTTATCGCCTTTCAGCCTGCGCGTGGCGGCCTCGAGCACTTCGTAAAACCGTTCCTTCCGGAACTTGCGCTTCCACGAATCGTATATCAGTGCTCCGGCCGACTTGAGCTTTGCGTTGCGCAACCTCTTGCCCACCACCTCCCGTGCGTTGGCGATAGTGGCCCGCGAGAAGCCAACAGCCGCCCGCGCGTGATGCGGCAAGCTGCGCCGGAGAAGCGTGGAGGGCGAGTTTTCGCTGAAGAATTTCCGCGCGCCGCGCCAGGCCTCGATGGCCGAATAGAATGCCAGGTCGATAGGATAGTTCGGAATGAGATAGAGGAACTTCACTATCTGCATGGGATGGTAAACCTTGCGCATGATCCAGGTTGCGTAGTTCTGGAGGTCGGTGGCCGAGTAGCCTTCGTCGGGCTGGAAGCATAGCCAGTTGCCGTCGTACTTGTCCCAGCCCACCAGGCTCTGCGGGAAGATGCGGTTCTCGGCCTCGAGGCGCTGCCGCAGAACCGTGCCGGGCAGAGGCACCGGCTTCATCACCTGGATAGTGTCGATCCTCGTGCGCTTGATGAAATCGAGGTATATCTCCGCCCGCTGTTTCAGCGACATGGTCGACCTGGCGCCGGTGCCTTCGAACGTGGGGTATCCGAAGATGAACATTCCGTGGATGAGGAAGCCGTAGTCTCGCAGCACGCGGGTGTGTTCCTCCAGTTTGCGGACGGTAATGCCCTTCTTCATCATTTTCAGTTCTTCGTCGATGGGCGATTCGTATCCGATGCACAGTGTGGTTACGCCGGCCTCTTTCATGAGGTATAGCATTTCGTGATCGCGTGCGGCGTCGGCGCGCACCTGCACCACGATGTCCAGCTTCTTTCCGCTGCGCGCTCTGTAATCGATGAGCAATCGGCAAAGCTCTTTTGCCCCTTCCTTGTCCTGCACGAAATTGTCGTCGACTACGAAAAACATCTTGCGGCCGTTCTTGACGTGTTCGACAATCTGTCGGTATGCGGTTTCGGGCGAGCCCGAGCGGCACGGCCCGAGGTGCTGCTTGACGGAGCAGAATTCGCAGGCGAAGTTGCAGCCGCGCGTGCGCGAGATGGGCACGAACCTGACCTTGCGCTTGATGTTGACCATCAGGCTGAAGTCGGGCGCGGGGAGTGCATCGAGATCCGTGATGGGGGGCCGCTGCCCGGTTCGAACGGTTTGGCCGTCTTGGCGAAATGTGAGGCCGCGAATTGTGTCCGGCGCTTCTGCGGCGACGAGTGCCTCGAGCAGCTCGGGCAGGCAATGCTCGCCTTCGCCGTCGACCACGTAATCGATGCCGCTGTCGAGGGCTTCGTCGGGCATGGCGTGCATGTGAACGCCGCCCGCGATCGTGACTGCGCCCATGTCTTTGTACTGGCGTGCCACGTCGTACAATCGGGGCACGGTGGAGGTCAGCCCGCCGTAGAACCCCACGAAGTCCGCCGGGCGCTCGGCCTGAATGGCGCGGTGGTCGATCTGGCTCTTGTAATTGTTTTCGTCAACGACCTCCACCTCGAAGTCGGTGAATTCGCGCACGCACGTGGCCACGCTCACAGCACCCAGGGGCGGCATTGAGACGCTGCTGTAAATGTTGAAGTAAGGG
>JABMSA010000343.1 GCA_013202185.1 Planctomycetota bacterium | reverse complement strand
CTTCAGTCGAAATTGCACTTTTCCCCGGTTTGTGTTAGAATCCTTCTCCGCCCGCCTCAACTTGGCAGCCGGTCTGTCGCGGTACCTCGGCTGGCGGACCCGGCCAAAAGCGACAAAATGAACTGAGCCCGCGTCGAAAGTGCGGATGTCAAGTGTTTCTTGCGGTCATGCCGGCGGCCGGAGAGATTGGTCAACATCGCGCAGTTACGTTTCCTCGATTCGGAGAAATGCGCCTGCCCTCTTCAGCTCGAGTTGCCCGGCACAGCTTTGTCCATCACGTACCACGCCGTGACGAGCGGATCGTCGACCGAGCTGCGAGTATGGTGATCTTCGCCGGCCTCGACAACGACTATGTCTCCCGTACACACGGGGTAATCCACGCCATCGATGGGAATCACACCCGTGCCTTGCAACATAATGAAAACTTCATCCACTTCGTGAACGTGGCGCGGCTCGGGGTGTGCCGTCTCGCCGGGCTTGAAGACGTATACGCCACCGCCCGTGATCTTGGCGTCGCCCAGCAACTGCGGCAGCAATCGAGAACTGTGTGAGTTGAGTTCGGCGACGGTCAGTTTTTTCATTGGTTTGGTTCCTTGCTTCCGTTTTGGTTTCTTCGTTTTCAGGACGTCGGCCACGACGACGCTCGTGTCCGTGATATTGTAACAGAAGCATGAACGACGTCAATGCACTTTCAGCGGCGTCGCGCCACGATGAAATGCGCCGGCTCGGCGTTGGTCATCCAAAGACCTCGCTTATCACCTCGCGGGTTATTGCTACCCAGCGCCGGACACGCTCCGCATCGCCTTGCACGGTCTCGACGTCCTTGAGAGTGATATCGACATGGCAATCTCTGCACGCCTCGAGATCCCGCTTGAGGATCGATCGGATGCGGCCCTCGTTGTGATCGTAGCTGACCATGTCGGCCGGGCTCGGACGGTAGCTGACGACATAGTCTTGCCCGATCTGTTCGGCGCATTTCGCCACGTCTGCAAACGGCGACACTGCAATGCGCCGCAGGTTCGGGATTTGGCGGAGCATATCGATCTTGTGCGTGAGGTCCTCGCAACAGCCGTATGCAACCAGGCCAAACTTCTTCAGGATCGGCAGTTGATACTGCAGCAGGAACTCGTTGTGCATCGCAGGCGAGACGGCGGTGAACTCCTGGGCCGCCATGTAGGTCCACAGTCGGCTGCGGTCAACGCAGTTCACGTTTGCCGCGGGATCTTCCAGTTCTTCGGCGTATGTCATGGCCTGGTTCTGATGGGCGCACAAGCCCCAGTCCCCGGCGGCTTCCGCGTCGTCGTGGGTCTTGAGCACGCCGTCCGACATGAACTTGACAAGGCGATGAAGCCAATCGCGGTTGTCGGCCATGTCCATCATGAAGTGCTCAATGCCCCGCAGATACCCCAGGTCGGTGGACAGGTCGCCGGACCACATTCTGTGTGCCGGCCCGCGATCGACGTTGATCGTCATGATGTCGCCAATGGCATCCGACAGCCGCTCGACGTTTTCGGCCGTCTTCGCTTCGTCAATCTCGTGCCAGGGTGCGCGGAGCTTCCGGACATCGTCGAGCTTCTTGAGGGGATAGTCGATCTTGTATGACCCGCGGGGCTGCTCGCTGTAGTTGCGTTCGCCCGACACGCCCCAACCGGCGCATTTCAGAGCTGCCTGAACGGTAACCCATGGCTCGAAGATCGAATCGTCGCCGAACGTGTTCCAGAACAGTTGGTGGCGGAAGAAGCTCTCGGCCCCTCGCAGAAGCGGATCTTCGCACGAGCATTTCGACTGAGGCATTTCTCCCCAGGCAAATGCTCGGACGTAAATCAGCGGCCGCGTTTTTCTCAGGCTGTTGTGTCGCCGCCAGAGGTTCCGGCGTTCGTCTTGCACCGGATCACTGCACACTGCAAGGTACTGCTTCGCGAGATCGCGGAGAATCGACTTGTCGTGAGTTGTCATCGCGTTGGGCTCTCTTCTAAAACTAGGGACAGTCATCTATTCATTCTCAGATGCCAAGCCGGATGTCAATGCGAAAACAGGTAACCGTCCCGAATGGCATTAAGATAAGGGTTCCGATCCGTGTAGGGGCAGCGCTGAGCGAGACTTTGAGCGAATTGCCTGCCCTCTTCACCCCTTATCTTAATGCCATTCGTAACCGTCCCTAGTTTTTCCTAGTGTTTCCAGCACGATGGTGTTGCCGCAACGCATGCTTTCCCTATCGCCCGGTCATCCGATCCATCTTGAATCCCCACCATCGAAACTCGCCCCATGGTTCGTACCGCTGACGAATGAATTCCGCGACGTCGTTTGTGGCGTGATTTCTCTTGATGTATGCTGTCACTTCGCAGTCGACGGGGATCTGGTCGAAGTAGCCCATCGTCAGCATGAGGTGGTCGGCCGCGTAGGGCCCGAAGCCAAGGAGTGATCTCGCAGCTTGGTAGGCTGCCTCTCGGGAGAGGCGGTTGTTCTCTATCGAGGAGAACGTGGGGTCTTCCACGAACCGTTTGCACAAATGGTGGAGATACTCGGCCCGGTACCCGACGGGCAAAAGTTCTCTGAGTTCTTCGGGACTATGGCCCGCCAGCGTTTCGGGCAGCGGGAACGGATATGCACCTGAAGGGGTAGGGAGCGAAAGGTGAGAAGAGCAGGCCAAAGCGGCCATCTTGCGGGTGAGGGCCCACGAGCAGTTGGTGGTGAAAAGCGTCTTTGCTGCGTCTTCCCACAAGGAGTAACTCCTGAGCATTCGCCCCACGCCTCTGCGGACAAGCTGCTCGTATTGGGAGTTGATGCTGCGCGCAACGGACAGAAGTTCGCCAGTGTCGATGTCGAGCCCCAAGCTCCTGCGTATGCCCGACACCACTTGCTGCTTTGCCTTTCGAGACAAGGGATTGTGGCTGGTGAGTGTCACCGAGATGAGCTTCTTGCCTTCCCGGACCAGAACATCCACGGAATCGCCCGCTACGGCGGCGGCAAGGCGCAATGTTGAGCTGGGACCGTGCCAGTCGAACGGAGCCAAGTGAAACCATCCGTGCGCGTGGCACGTTGCAGAGAGGCTATAGCAGGAAGGAGGCTTCAAGTAGATGCGAGTAGCAGGCATGATGGCAACTGGTATTAAACGGCGCGGGCGCTCGTCTTGTTTTCGTCAAGGGTCCTTATTGCGGACGTTGCTTTGCCGGATTCCCACCTTGACTTCCGGGTCAGTTTTCGGGGGCACTGTCGAGGGGTTTGTTCGCCTCACTGGCTGTGCCAAACCGGTCCACCGGCGCATGGCAACTCGGCCGCTCGGTGCCCTTGTCGATGATGATCCGCTTCTCCTCCTTGCTCAGCGGCGGCATCGGGCCGACCGGCGAGTCTGGGGGTTGCTCGGGCTCGGAGGAAGCGTTCTCGCCGCGACTCTCCGGACATGACGCCAGCGCAATCATAACGAGGAGCAGTAGAACATGCCAATAAATCATGAGGGCCCCCTATTCCAGCGACTTCTTGCTCCTGGTCTTTTGCAGCTCAATGCGCGCCGCTCGGCCCTCGAGAATCGATAGTGAAATCTCGATCACCTCTTCGGCCTCGTAGGAACTGTACGTGCCAACGGCCACCATGTCGATGTCGCGAAGGGTGCTCCACGAAAACGCAAGCCCCACCAGCGGCGGAAGCTTGCCCGCGGCAAGCGGCTTGATGGTGATTACCGGTTTCTTCGCGTTCCAGATCATGCTATGCACCCAATCGATCTCGATCTGCATCAGAAAGCCCGCGGCATTGTAGATCTGGCAGTAGGTGGCCACGTCCAGGCCGCATGCGTCCGCGTAGGCTAGCGTTTCCGGCATGTGCGTCGACAGGCCGGGGATCATTTCGCGTTCCCGGATCATCTTGAGGTAGCGCTCGAGTCCGTCGAACGACTTGGTCCGACGGTTCACAAATGCATCGGTTGTGCTCTGATGCGGCATGCAGATGTCTACACCCAGCTCGGCGAGTCGGTCGAGCTGTTGTGCCGCTTCATCTTCAGCTTCGGGGCCATCGCCCAATGGAAGACCCGGAATGGTAAGCTTGATGCACTTTCGGCCGGTCCGCTGCTCGGCCTCCGCAATCCCCTCGACGAGTTTTGGGTTCCCGCTCATTCCGTAGAGCGTGTCGACGCCGCTATTCATGAACACCTCGACAATGTCGGCGATCCGGCCGGCCGTCATTGTTTCGTTGATGTCATTGTCCTTGGCCTTACTGGTGTGTGAGAATCCCATGAACCAGTTTGTGCCGATCATCAGGCGCGAAACCGATAGATTCTCGATGTTTGTTCTGGGGAAGTCGCTCATGATATTCTTTCCTTTAGTTGCGAAGCGGAACAAGGGTGCAGCACTTCATGCTTTCAATGTGACATTTTAGCGCCATTGAGGATGATGTCAACGTGTTTTTGGTTCACGTGGCGGGGGCTGGCGGGGGGGGAAATCTAACCACGGAGAACACGGAGAGCACGGAGCTTCCTGGAAACAGACGTGCTGCCCGCTCTCCGGCGCCTTCGTTGATCAGCCGCAGGGAAAGGACGCCTTTTGAGGTGCATTCATGAGCCACAAGGTTGTTTGTGGTGCATAAAATGGAAAATATGGCCCACAACGCGGGTTGCGGGCCACATGTGAACCACAACGGATGTTGCGTACTTATTTGGCGCGCTACGGCTGCAAATGCCAATTTGGGGAAAAGCCGCCTGCGCCGTCGCGGCCGCTTACTTGCCCTTTTTCACCTGAGCCAGGATTCTCTGTATCTTGGCCCCGGTTGCCCTGGTATAGCCGATCTGCGCCGCCCGCCTCGGGGCCACTCGTTTCAATTCGCTCCACAGCTCCGCGCGGCTGCCGGCGCGTTTCGCCGGCCCCTTCGGCTTCGCTGCTTGCGGCGGCATCATCCCTGCCGGCCGTTCTTCTACAATCTGGCTGATATGCGCCAGCTTGCGCTCCGGCGGCATAGTCCAGCTCAGCACGTCACGGATCATCGTCAACTTTCCATTGGTCATAGTCTCCTCCTTTCGACTCCTACTAACATATAGACCGATACCTTCCCGAGTGCAGCGGTAATGCGATTTGCTGTTCCGCTTCCCAGGGCGGTGAGGAACGACAATTATAATTCCCCTTCCGATTTCCTCAAAACAGGTGCTGCCCGGGCCAGTGGAGTTATTTCAGCAATTTGAAATAGGAGCCGATTGTCGGCTCCCTTATTTCAAGAAACAGGCTTTTATTGAAATAAGGATGTGATATAATGGCTCTTGTTTCAATCCGATGAAATAAGGATCGACTTCCGCCGCCCTTATTTTGAAAAATGGCCCTTTATTGAAATAGGGACGCGGCATGATGTCTCTTATTTTGATCCGCCGCAATAAGGCTTGATGACCGGGAGAGGAGTCATGAGAACAGGACGCTACGTTACACAAGGCAAAAACGGCTACAGGGCCTTTGTTCCTGCCCCGTTGCCGCCCGATCCTCCGGTTCGAATGGATGCGGAAATGACGCGCCTGTTGTCAGATGCCGACCGTGCCCTTGGCCGGCTGGATGGCGTTGCCACGGTCTTGCCAAATCCGGACTTGTTTGTGGCAATGTATGTGCGTCATGAGGCAGTGCTCAGCTCGCAGATCGAGGGAACCCAAAGCACTCTCGAAGACGTACTGGAGTTCGAAGCGGAAGGCAAATTGACCGATCGCCCCAAGGACGTCGAGGAAGTCGTCAATTACGTCCGTGCCATGAACCAGGGCTTGGATCGGCTGGCGAGTCTTCCGCTGTCGATGAGGCTGATTCGGGAGATTCACGCCGAGCTGCTCAAGGGAGTTCGTGGCGCGCACCGCGATCCCGGGCAGTTTCGCAGCTCTCAGAACTGGGTTGGCCCCGCCGGCTGCACCCTCAAAGATGCGGAGTACATTCCCCCGCCACCGCACGAGATGAAGACGGCCCTGCACGATCTGGAGAGTTTCCTGCATGATCGAGAATCACTGCCGGTTTTGGTACAGTGCGCACTGGCCCATGCTCAATTTGAGACCATCCACCCGTTCCTCGACGGTAACGGTCGGGTGGGGCGCTTGCTGATCACGTTCCTGCTCTGCGAACGAGATGTCCTTCACCGGCCGCTGCTCTATCTCAGTTACTACCTCAAAGCCCACCGTGCCCGTTACTATGACCTGTTGATGGCCATTCGCAATGACGGTGATTGGGAAGGTTGGCTGAAGTTCTTTCTCCGCGGTGTCTGCGAAGTCAGTTTGGCCGCGACCGACACGGCTCGAGAGATCCTTGCGCTGCGGGAGCGGCACCGCCAAGTGCTTTCAGAGGACGCAAATGCTCTGAGGCTGCTCGATTTTCTGTACCAGAATCCCGTACTTTCGGTCCAGATGGCGCAAGGACATCTGGGGTGTTCGTATGGCAGGGCCAACAGTCTGATCTCGCGCTTCGAGAAGGCGGGCATCCTGAGAGAGTTCACCGGCCGGCCGCGCAATCGCAGGTTCAGATACGATCCGTATCTGGCGCTCTTTGATCAACAGGCGCTTCCGGACCTCAGCCCGGAGGAACAGGAAGAGACGAAAACCACCTTGAGCAGAGGGCACAAGGCGTAGAGCCGGCGCCAAACGTGGTGCCGGGGCCTATTATCTTCCGGGACTCTCTTGTCCGACCAACGAGAGCCCGAGGATGCGACATCATCTGTAATTCTTCTTCTCCGTGCGCTCAGCCCCGCGTGCCTACGTCCCGCCTCTCGGCAGGCTCCTCCGGATCAGCCACAGCTCTTGCCGGCGGCAGGCTTGCCGAAGGCCGGTCGGCGGCATCTGGCTCGGCCGCCATAGCTTCACCGTCGGCTGGCTCCGTGGTCGCGCCAGAATGCTCAGGAAGAGGCTGCTTGGTGCGCCGGGCTTTTTTCAGGAAACGCTCGGCGCTTGCTTTGTCGATTTCAATCTTGCCGCCTTTTCCGTACTGTCGGCCTTCGAGCTTGCCTTGGCGCCAGTAGTGGTAAACGGTGGCGGCAGTGCGGCCCAGGATTTCGCCTGCTGCTCTTACCGAGATGTACTCTTTCGGTTTTGTATCTTCTTCCATCTGTTTCCCCAGTGTCTTGTCGGGTGTTGATCATCGCGGTGGCTGCGTGGCCTTTCGGGCTGCTGTTCGTTCAGGCAGTGTCGTCGAGGTCTCTCAGCAGCGCGCGAAGTCCCTTCCGGATGCGTTGCCGCTCGGCGATGAGTTTCTGCCGCTGCTTCAAGAGCTTTGCTTTTTCGTGGTCTGTGAGGCGCTCGCCAAGCACACGCGCGAAAATCTTCCGCGTCATCGGGTTCCTGGTTACTCGCTCGACGAATTGGCGGAGGGCCGATTCCTGCGTTTCGCGTTCTTGTTCGGTGTCGATCCTCGCGGCGGCGCGTTGTGCCTGATACTCCACCAGGCCCAGCCCCACCAGCCGGGCCGCGTGCTGGTGGCTGGTGTCGGCGCGACGGTCAAACATCTCGGACGTCCGGCGCAGGCAGTCGATGCTGTCCTTGTCGGCCGTGGCCCAGAAGTAGCCGCCGTTGGTGCCGAGTGCCAGGGCGATGGGGTAACCTGCGCGGCGGAGTTGATGCACGCGCTTGCGGATGAGGCGCTTGCGCCGTTCGGCTTCGCGCTTGGCCTCGGCCGCCCCGAGCCGCGTTGCGCGGATCTTGCCCAACAGCTTGTTTGCCAGCTCTTCGTTCGAGATGGCCTGCCGCGGCACGGTGACGCGCTCGAGGATGTTTTTCAGTTCCCTCAGCTCGCTGCTTACCAGCGGGCGGCGGGCCTTGCGGATGGCGGTCACGGCCGCCTTCGATATTGTCGCTTCTTTCTTTCTGCCGGGTTCGCCTGGATTTGCCATCGGTGATCTCCTTGCGGTTTTGCGGCACGCGTACCCGCGCTCGGACGGCCGCGTGCCCGGGCGTATTCTATTCGTCCTCTTCGAGTTCTATCTTTCCGCGCGGGTTGTGTCGGCCGTTGGCGGCCAGCGTTCCGCGCCGCACGGCCATACCAGTATACATGGGGTCTTCCTTGCAGGCCGGGCATCTTCGGTTGCCGGGTCCGTCCGACAGGAACTCGCGTTCGCATGCAAGGCAGACGCGCATCTTCTTGAGCAGATCAAGCTTCCTTGTGAGCTTTGGCCCGCGACCTCGTGGCCGCCGCTTGGGTCTCTTCGCGGCAGTGCCGGCAGTTGCTCGGGCCAGGTGCCGGCCGTATGTGGTAACTCTCTCGCGCTGATTGCAGCTTTGCATCTCGATTTACCTCCTGTTTTCAATGCTTCCGCGCTGTTGCATAGTCATTTTCCGCGGCTCCTTTCTTGCTCGGCCGGCCGGCGGACGCGGCCCGTGTGGAAATTGTCGAGGGAAAAAAGTTGCGCCTCACGCCCCCGTGTTGTATAATCTGTCTGAATGCAACGCCGTGGCGGTCCGACCTGCGGAGCGCTCCGTCTGGCGTTCTTTGGTGCTGTGTCTTCGTGTTTCGCATTATTCGTGGTCCGAGCGTAGTCGTATATGGCCATTCGTGTAGTCGTATCCGACTACGCCCACTCTATTATATCATATTTTCAAGCCTATGTCAAGGGCTGAGAGCTTTTTTTGCCTAAAATAGTCAGAAATGTCTCCGATAATAGACTATTATGACTACACAAGACAAATATGGTGATGTTGCCGGCCGTATCAGGAGTGTTCGGCGGAAGAGAGGTCTCACCCAGGCCGAAATGGCTCAAAACCTTGGGGTGAGCCAGAAAACCATCTCCCGCATTGAAAAGGGGGAGACACAGCCCGATTTCTCGTTGCTGATGGCCATTCACGAGAAACTCGATGTCTCCGCGCAATGGCTGATCACCGGTGAGGAAGCGACGCCGGGCTTGGGCCGGCTGGCCGACTTTTTCAGCGAGGAAGCGCTCTCGAGGGTCCTCAAAGCCGCGCTGCGCGAGGTGAGTACCGAAGCCGGTTATGACGCGGCCGGCGCCACGCAACTGCCGCTGTTCGATATTGAAGGCGGGCAGACATCAGTCGTTTATGAGGGCGATCTTCCGGTCCGCGAGGCGCCCCTCTACGTCGCCGCGCCGCCTGCCCTGGACGATCCCGGCGCCTTCGCCTGCCAACTGCACGGCGACTCGATGACGCCCGAGTTTGTCGACGGCGACATCCTCATTTTCTCTCCGGCGGCGAAGGTGAGCACGGGCGACTACGCCTGCGTGCGCCTGGCCGACCGCAGCGCCTTCCGGCTTGTATTCTTCCTCGACGACAACATCCGCCTCGTGGCGCTCAACCGCAGCCACCTCGAGGAGCAAGTGCATCGCGGCGAGGCGGCGGGGCTCTTCAAGCTCGTCTGGAAGATGTCGAAGTATTAGCGCCGCCACGGGGCACCCACCGTCACCACGATGTACGGTAGGGGCGACTCTCGCAGATCGATGGGGAAAATTGATAGCAGAATCATTTGTAGCAGAATCATTAGGGGATGGTCTTGAGGGTGATGGTCTTGTGGTCCAGGTGATCCAGTGGATTCTGTCCAAGCGGGTGCCACGAACGATTCTGCTCCGAATGATTCTGCTGTAAAATGATTCTGCTGTAAGCTGAGAACCAAACGCACTTGCACTCCTGGCGACGGCCCACAAACCCACGAACCCACAAACCCACAACTCGCCGCCTCCCCCGCCCGAGTTTTTACTTGACAGACCACCCTCCATAG
>JABMSA010000028.1 GCA_013202185.1 Planctomycetota bacterium | reverse complement strand
TGATCAGTCTGGTGGGCAATATGTCATACAGGAGGAACTTCCGCCTGAACTGCAAGGCATACGCGGACCTCAAGCATCAACGGGCGGCTTTACCAGAGGTCTGCAAGGGCGAGTCAACTCCGTCCCCGCTCGCCTGAAAAGCAGCCGGATTCTTCGCTTCGCGAACCGCTCGCCATTGGAAACGTGTGGAAAAGCCGGTGCTACCCGGGGCTGCTGACGAAGTTCATCCGCACGGTCGCGCTGCTCGGCTCCGATTTCGTGGTGATCCGCGACGTGGTCGAGTGCGACGGCGAGGCGGGCGCCTGGACGCTGAAAGTGCCCGCGATGGGAATGAGGATCAAGCCGGAAGGCGATTCGGTGGGTGTGTCGCGCGGCTGAGGGCGGGGGCGCGTCCGGGCCAACATGAATGATTGGAACATTCGCCGGGAAATTAGGGACGGTCACCTATTCTTCTGATCGGGTGTTGTTCCTTTGCATGCCACACAGTCCCACCACATGGCAAGTGCCCGGAATGACGGGAGTGGTAACTAACAAAACAGGTGAGTGTCCCGAATGGCATTAACATAAGGGCTGAAGAGGGCAGGCAATTCACTCGAGGACTCGCTCAGCACTGCCCCTCGTATAATAGCTAATAGATGCAATCAAGGCCAAGCGGCTACGCAGACCGGAGCGCTTTAGTCAATGCCGCGCCGATGCACATTTTTTCTTTCCCGGCGCGCTGGTCTGGTCCGTAACGCCGGATTCAGAGGGCGCGGCTATAGCGTGGCTACAAGCGCCCGCACCATCCGGCCGAGCAGTCGGTGTCCGCGGGGGTTGGGTGTGTTTGATTCGTTGCATCGACGCCGCAGGCCGTATGCCATTTGCGCCAGTAGGAAGGCACCTCCGGCAACTGCAAGCATCGAGATGAGGGGTTTGTCTTTAACGGTTTGCATCAATTTATTGGGATAGGCTTCGCGCCAGATGGCCTGCAGGTCGCGGCCCAGAGCTTCCTTGTGCAGCTCGATGGAGCTGCGGATGAGGGCTTCTCTGCTTGGCAGGGGGTCGTGGTGTATTGCGCTCATCTTCGGATGTCTCTATGCCATATCAAGAGCACTGCGACGGCGGCAAGCAGCGTTGAGCCGCCAACGACAATGTAGCCTCCACCGGTGAGCTTCAAGTATGATTGGATGAGCCGGCTGAGGCCTATGCCGAGCAGCGTTGCCCCCACGCCCATCATCACGAGCATTGCGATCGCGAAGAGGACGTGACCGATCGCCTGGTTCGCCTCGTGGTGCGCTACTTCACGGATCAGCAGCAGGTATGAGGTGGCCAGCTCCTTCAGGTGCCTGAAGGCGCCGGCCACAATCTCTGAAACGATAGTTCCGTGGCAGTCTTCGCCGGGCTGTTCGTTCATGGCCTTCGCCGTATCAGGTGAACAAGGTATCCGATTGCAAACCCTGCGGCGCCGGCAGCGAGAGTGGCCGTGCCGGGGTTTTCGACGACGAATTCTTTCGCCGCCACGCTCGTCTTCTCGCACTGTTTCTTCATTTCGGCCGCCACGGTTCCCAGCGTTTCGCCGGCGGCCGCGGCCGTCATTTTAGTAAGCTCCGAGACGTCCTTTTCGAGTGAGCGGAGCTTTTCGTTCAGTACACGAATGGGCTCCTTGGCAAGGTGGATCATTTCTCTCTCCTTCTTTCGGCCCGGGGTGTGTTTTGTCTTTTTCTTCCGAGCAGCCATCCTACGAGGAATCCTGCCCCCGCCCACTGCAGTGTGCTTACAAGGGGCCTTTGCCGTGTGCGGCGGGTACATTGCGCGTAGCAGGTTTCGCCAATCTCCCGAATGCCCTGCGCTATTCGGGTCAGGTTTTCTTGAACCTCGACGGCGCTCTGGCAGGTTACGTCGCGCAGGGCTGCGGCGAGTTCGCATGTGTCGCGCCTGACCCGCTCCATGGCCTCCGCTATGTTATTGTCGCTTCTTGAACGATGCGCCATTGTATTTTCCTTCACGTCAGCCTGTTCCCCGGTTGAGTTATCCCTGTTCCATCAACGTAACAAGCGGGCGGGATGCAGCAGCGCCGAGGATGCCCGCCGCCTGCGCGCCTTCTCGGCGTGACGCGTGCCTCACGCTTCGCCGTTGATGCAAAAGTACATCGACGAGAGGCCGTTTTCCATCCAAAGTTCGCACTCGGGGCAGTTGCAGCCCCGCTGGGTGATGATGTCTTGAATGTCGCTTTCGCCTGCGGAGCAGAACAGAAACTCATCCTCCCTGCATTCATCGTGCGTGGGGCACGTGCCGCAGAACCGCCGGCAGACGGCGATGTTCTCTTCGGACATCTCCACTATCTTCGACGTCTGTTCTCTCATCAGGGCTTCGATTGCTTTGTCAGCCATTGTTTGTGCTCCTCCAGGGGCTGCGTTTGCGGCCAATGTTTCTCCAAGGTAAAAACAAACGAGCCGCCGCCGGAGTTCGCTCGATTCCTCCTGATCGTCCTCGACACTAATGGATATCCCGGAGGAGTCTGTCGCCCATTGCGGGAGGCTCGCCTTTCAATCGTCGTCGTCCTCGTC
>JABMSA010000342.1 GCA_013202185.1 Planctomycetota bacterium | reverse complement strand
CCCACCGGGGCGTCTCTACACGGTTTGCCAGCCCGGAGAAATCAATAGGAATTAGCTCGCCGGCACCTTGCCGAAGGTGTCAGCCTGCTTTTCACACACGCTCTGAAGCGAGGCATGCAAGAGAGGAACCGCAGATGAAACGCCACTGGAAAGCAGTTGTCTCCCTGGTGTGGGTGACAATCGTGTTCGTATGTTTTTTCCGGCAGTATGTGGAAAAGATAATCTATAACCTGGGGATTTGAAGATGTTTACTTCGGCAGCGAACCTGACCGTTGCGCTCGCATCACTTTTGCTTTCGGTGGGCGTGGGCAACCTGATCGTCAACGTCATTGGCTTGCGAAGCCTGGCCGGGCGCGAGCGTGTGGCTTTTGCCATGGCGGTGGGGTTGATGGCGCTCGGCCTGGGCACATTTGCAATGGGGCATGCCGGGCTGTTGCATCCGTGGCTGTTTCGCGCGGCTTCCGGCCTGGCATTTCTTTTCGCGGTGCCGTCGTTGCTTTCGATCAGATCACACCTGGCGGGGCAGAATCTGATCGCAAAGTTTCTGGAGTGCACATTGTTCGAGAAGGTGCTCATAGTTTTAATCTTCGCCCAGGCGAGTGCGATGCTGCTCACGAGCCTTGCGCCGCCGATCGGCGCGGACGCCCTGGCGTATCACCTCGCAGTGCCGAAGATATACATCTCGCATCGGGCCATCGTTGATCTTCCCAACCACAAGCACGCGGCGCAGCCGTTCCTGATGGAGATGATCTTCCTGTGGGGCATGCTCGTGAAGAGCGACGTGCTGGCGCAATTGCTCAATTTCGCGGCAACGTGCGCCGCCGGCGGAAGCATATACCTGCTGGCCCGGAGGTTCTTCTCGAGGCGCGCAGGCATCATCGCAACGGCAGTGTTCATGCTCACTCCGCAGTTATTCACGTCGGTCGGGCTGATGGGAGCGGAGTCGGCGATGACTTTCTTTATCATGCTCACTTTCATTGCGCTTGCCCGCTGGGCGGCGCAGTCGGAAGACCCAACAGCCCAACGCGCCAGGGTTCCATGGCTGATATTGATTTCTCTGTTGGCTGCCGGCGTTGCGGGCATGAAGCAAAGCGGGGCCGGGCACGTGCTGTTTATCGCGCCGGCAGTGGTCCTGATACCGCTTGTGATATTCAGGGAGCGCCTGTTGCGGGCGCTGCGATACGCGGCCCTGTATGCCGCCATCGCCGCCGTGCTCGGGGGCGGCTGGTACCTCCGATCTTACACAATGACCGGCAACCCCGTATATCCATACCGCAGCCAGGCGCCCTTCTCGGGGATATCCGAAGGCCGAGAAGGCATGGGCAAGACGTTTGCCATGCTGCTGGCTTACCCATGGAATATCACTGTGAACGCCAGGAGGTTCGGCATGCTCGCCACCGATACACCGGGCCCGCTGCCGCTGGCATTTGTGCCGTTGCTGCTTTTCGTGTTGGGGCCCACGCCGCGCCCGCTGAAGTTTATGCTGGCGTACACGGCCGCGTTTGCCGGCGCGATATTCTTCACGTCGCAGCTCACTCGGTACCTGATTCCAATTCTCGGGTTCACGTCGATAGCGGCGGCGGTCGCCATCGAACGAATGGAGAAGATCGGCAAGCTGCCCGCACTCGCGGCCGTCGGTGCCGTCATCGTGTCGTGTGTCGTCCAAACGGGGCTGTCCGCGCGGACGCTCGCCAGGCACAACGCCGGCCGCCTGAGGGTGATAGCCGGGCAGCAATCGAGAACCGAATTCCTCTCCAGCGCGTCGTACTCCTACGATGCGTTCCAGTTCCTCAACGTCGCCGCGCCCCCGCAGAGCCGCGTGATGCTGATGTACGGGCACGAAGCCTATTACCTGGACCTCCCCTATCTGATTGCAGGTTTCAGCATGGGGGGCTCGCCGCTCACAACAGAAGATTACGATTCGGAGGCTGCATTTGTCGCGGCGGTAAGGCGGCTCGAGGTCGATTACATTTACGTCGACGAATACGTGCGCACGCTCTTCTACAGGCATCGAATGGAGCAATACCCGCACGTGCCCGCCATGCAGCAATGGTTCCTCAAGGACTACTGTCGATTGGTCTTTCAGAAACAGATACAGGGCGAGCGGCACATCAGGATCTACAAGATAATCGACAGACCGACTTCGCCGAACACACCCCGCGAAGACACAGCGCTGTGACCGAAAGGATACGACCCATGCCAAAACCCGAAGTGATGATCATAGGAATCGACGGCGCAACATTCGATCTTATCGGGCCTTGGGCGGAGCGCGGCTATCTGCCCAACATAGCAGAACTGATGCGCGACGGATGCACCGGGGTGCTGCGCTCAACACTCACCCCCAACACATGCCCCGCGTGGAAGTCGTTGTCCACCGGCATGAACCCCGGCAGA
This sequence comes from Planctomycetota bacterium, assembly GCA_013202185.1. Lineage (GTDB taxonomy): Bacteria > Planctomycetota > PUPC01 > JABMSA01 > JABMSA01 > JABMSA01. The sequence continues at coordinate 12,639 of JABMSA010000342.1, read as the reverse complement.
CTCGGCGTGTTCGACTGGAGAAATAAGATATACGGATCGTACGACGTTGACCTTGTCGACCCGGGCACGATCAAGGGACGCGACCTCTGGAACCTGCTGGGGGCAACCGGGCGAAAGGTGGCCGTGGTGGGAGTGCCGATGACCTACCCGCCGCGTCCTGTAAACGGCGTCATGCTCACTGGCATGCTCACCCCGACGGGCGCCGACTTCGCATACCCGGCGGAGCTTGCGCGCGAGATAGAGGATCACGTCGGCGAGTATCGCCTCGATCCCGCGGTTGTGTCGATGCCCACCGAAGACGAGCTCTTCGAAGACCAGAACAAGATCACGATCAGCCGCTTTGAAGTGTTGAGGTACCTGCTGGAGCGCGAGCGCTCCGGCGGCGACGGCTACGATTTTGTGATGGTCGTTTTCACCGCTGCCGACCGCCTCCAGCATCTGTTCTGGCCGCCGGCCGGCACGCTCGACCACGTTGTGCTCAAGGCATATCAGCAGATCGATTGGGCCATCGCGCAGATCAGACTGCTCGCCGGGCCCGACACCACGGTGGTGCTGATGTCGGACCACGGCTTCAGCCGTCTGCGGCGCCTCATTCACGTCAATCAGCTCTTCGCCGACATGGGCCTGCTCGCGGCCAACAACCATGGCGGCCGGCTTCTGCAGCGCCTTCGCATAACGCGCCAGAGCATAGGGCGCCTCGCCCGCGCTCTGGGGCTCGAGCAAATCCGCGCACAAGTGCCCGACGCCGCCAGGCAGATGCTGCCCGTGGGCAGATTCGGCCTCGATATGGCCCGGACGACGGCTTACTCGTGGTCGGCGGGCGAGGTGTTCATCAACTTGCGAGGCAGAGAACCCCACGGAATAGTCGAGCCGGGCGATGAATACGAAGCACTCCGCAGCCGGATAATCGACGCGCTCGAAAACCTGACGGACGCAAACAGGCGCTTGAACATCAGGGTGTTCAGACGCGAAGAGGTGTTCACGGGCGAGCACGTGCGCGAAGCACCGGACCTGATGGTCGACGTCGCCGAGCCGGGCTACGGCCTCGCGAACCGCTGCACCGGCGTAGAAACAAGCGACATCCTGCCGGGGGTGGTTTTCAGCGACAATCCGGGGCGCGGCGGCCGGCACGACGCCGGGGGATCTTCGTGGCGGCAGGCCCGGCCATCAGGGCGGGCGGCGTGCTCGAGAAGGCCGAAATAATCGACATTGCCCCCACCGTTCTTCACCTGATGGGCCTTCCCATTCCCGAAGACATGGACGGGCGCGTCCTGCCCGTGTTCGAGCCCGGCTCGCCGCCCGCAGCAAGGCCAGTCGAACGCGCTCCTTACGAAGAGGAAGAGATCGAAGAACTGGCGATGTCCGAGTCCGAACGACAGCACATGCGGTCAGTTCTGCAGGGCTTCGGATACCTGGGGTAGGATATGATCGAGAAAGATCAGGCCGTTACGGACAGTGAGCGGGCGCAGTTCAAGCGGTCGGCGACGCTGGGCGCCGTGCAATCGATGTTCGCGCGCTACTACTCGATGGCCGTGGGCATGGCTTACGCGATCATCATGGCCAGAATCCTCAGCCCCGAGGATTTCGGGCTGATGGCGCTCGCCGTGTTTTTTCTCACCTTTTCCACGCGCTTGCGAGAGTTCAGCCTCAACGAGGTGCTGATCCAGAAGCAGGTGAGCGAGGATGAGCTATGCTCGACGCACTGGACAATGCAACTGGCCTTGGGTGGACTCCAAGTGGCGCTTGTGTTGGTCGCATTGCCGATTTTGTCCCGATACTATCCGGAGGCGCGCGTCCGCAACGCAACGCTCACGGGCATCCTGACAGTGCTGCTCGCCGGCGACATCATAACCATAGCCACGTCCACTCCGTTCACGATCCTGCGCAAGACTATGCGGTTTCGCCACCTTGCCATTCTCGAGGCGGCGGGCGCAACCATCGGTGCCGCAAGCGGCGCAACCCTCGCCTTCGCCGGCTTCGGCATCTGGGGGCTGGTCGTTGGCCGGACGGCCCCCACCCTTCTCAGATTCGCCTACTGCTGGGCTCTGCACCCGTGGAAGCTGTCGTTCAGGTTCAACAGGCGAATAGCAGTGTCGTTCCTCAAGTTTGGTGTTTACTTGTGGCTGATCCAGACCACCATATTCATCACGTACTCCACGGGCGACTTTCTCGTCGGCAGCATGATCGGCCTCGCGGCCCTCGGCATGTATTCGAAGGCGTTTCACCTTGCGGTTCTGCCGGTAGAGATGCTCACCGGCATGCTCGCCACGGTAACCTACCCCGTGTATTGCAGGCTGCAAAACAACCGCGAAGACGTGCGCAAAGCCCTCGCCAGGGTGCTGTCGATCATCTTTCGACTCACGGTTCCCATCGCCCTGGGGATGGTGCTCGTGGGCAGTGAGTTCATAGAAATCGTACTCGGCGACAAGTGGCTGCCCGCCGCGCCGCTGCTGAAGGTGATGGCCTTCTACACCGTGCTGCGCAGTGTGTTTGACGATACAGGGCGCGTATTCCTGGCGTTGGGCAAGCCGCAGATTCCGGCCGTGCTGCGGGTGGTGCAGTCGGTGTTTCAGATCGGGGTGTGCTACCTGCTCGTGGCGCACTTCGGGGCCATGGGAGCTTCACTCAGCACGGACCTCGCGGTGCTGATCGGCCTCGCGCTCAACTACTTCTTCCTCCACCGGCTCATACGCATTCCATTCAAGCAGATATTCCTCCAGCCGGCTCTGTGCGGCGTTGTTACCCTCCTGTGCGTAACGGCATTCGCGCGGGCGCTGGGGCCCGTGAATGTGTACGCCGCGTTCTTCATAAAGGGTACATTGTGCGTAGCGGTGTACTTCGGGCTGTTGTTTGCCTTTGCCCGGCGGGAGTTGATCGGTGAGTTCATGATGCTCAAGAGCGCGATGAGCAGTCGGGCCAAAACCGCAGGAGAGACTGAATGACAAAAGTGGCGTTCCAGGTGGGAGCACGCTTCGGCGGCACGGGCCTGGGCTACATCAGTTGCCAGGCCGTGCAAGGAATAAAGGAAGCCGGCATGCTCGCCGGAGTGACATGCATAGGCCACGAAACAACCGCCGTAGCCGACGCGATGATAAAGGACGTTTCCGCCATCGACACGCTCGCCAGAATGGTGCCGCGCCGCGTGGCAAACTGGCTGGGCCTCGACGCACTACTCCAGCAGAATTTCTTCGGGCTCGTAGCATCGAGGAACATTCGCGGCTGCGATATCGTCCACGGCTACACCGGCCAGATGCTCGAGACGATTCGTGCGGCAAAGCGCCGGGGCATACGCTGCGTGGTCGATCGGCCCAACACGCACGTAAACTTCATGCGGCGCGCGCTCGAGGCCGAATACGAAAAGTACGACGTGTGTTTCCCAGCCTATCGCGCCTGCCGGGCCCGCCGCGAAACGGAAGAACTGGCGAAATGCGACGCCGTTGTCACCTGCTCACGCTTCGCTCGCAAAACGATGATCGACGAGGGAGTGGACCCCGAAAAGGTGCACGTTGTGCCGTACGGCGTCGACCTCGACCTCTTCCGACCCGAGCCGAAGCGTGATGACGTGTTCCGGGTGGTGTTCGTGGGGTTGATCTGCCTTCGCAAGGGCATCCAGTATCTGCTGGAGGCGTGGGAGCAGCTCGGCCTGGACAACGAGATAGCGTGCGGAAAGGCCGAATTGATCCTGCAGGGGCATCTCCTCGACGACGCCGTCGACGTGGTAGACTACTACCGCAGCCGATGCCGCTTCACGCTTCGCCCGCACACCGAGAGCATGGCGAACCTCAACAAGCTCTACAACTCGGCCTCCGTTTGTGTCTTTCCGTCGGTGGAGGACGGTTTCGGAATGGTCGTAACCGAAGCTATGGCCTGCAACCGTCCCGTAATCGTAACCGAGCACATGGGTGCCGCGGAAGTTGTGGACGACAACGCCCACGGCTTTGTGGTTCCGGCGGCAAGAGCCGGGGCAATCGCCGATCGACTGCACCACTTGCATCAACATGACGACGGCTCGCCCGGCGCCGACGGCAGGCAGCGCATCGGCCGCCTCACGTGGGATGCATACCGCTCGGGGCTGCTATCGGTGTACGAAAAGATTGGAGGGACACCGAATGCATAAGCCACGGGCGTCAGTAATCATGCCTTGCCACAATCGAGCGCCGATGTTGCGGCTGAGCCTGGCGTCGTTCGCGGCCCAGTCGGCGCCGCCGGAAGATTTCGAGGTGCTGATCGTCGACGATGGCTCAATCGATGACACGCCGGCCGTTGTTGCACCTTACCTCGGAAACAACTTCCGCTGTTTTCGCAAGCCGCACGGCGGGGTATCGTCGGCTCGAAACTACGGCATCGAGCGCGCGCGGGCAAGCATCCTCATCTTCAGCGACCCCGACATGGTAGCCTGCCCCGACTTCGTCAGCCGGCACCTCTCGCATCATCAGGCCGCCACAGCCAACGTGGTCATGGGCGGAAAGAAGGAGATACTGACACACCTGCCATGGTGGATGCCCCGGCGCCCGGCGATCTTCGCCCTGAGAAAGCTCAGCGAAACCCACCCGGCGCTCTTTCGCAAGGTGATATCCATGGTCTTTACCGGTGCCATGCGCCCGTTGTTGATGGAGAAAGACGTCGCTCCGGAGTTCCACACACTCGAGCGATTCACTTTGCCGTTTTACCTTCCCGAGCCGCCCGATCCGGCCTCCACGTGCATAGCCTGGGTTTTCATGGTCGGCGGCAATTTTTCCGTAACGGCGGAAATGCTTCAACAAGCCGGAGCTTTCGACGAACATTTCACCGGATGGGGGCTGGAAGACATCGAGCTGGCCTACCGGCTTCATCGGACGGGCGCGTGCTTCATATATGAGCCGGAGGCCGCCAGTTATCACCAGGCACATGGTTTTTCGCTGCGCGACAACGAGATCGCGATCGATCGTAATCTCCGGTATTTCGTAGAAAAGCACCCCCATCTCGAGGTGCAGCTTCACGGCGCTTTCATCAAGGGGCACATCTCCCTCGAACGCTACGACGAGCTGGTCCGACGCTACTCCGAAGCAGATAGCGCCGCACCCGCAGGCGCAGCCAAGGAATGAATGGCTCAAATGGACAGGAAAAGGATTCTCTACGTAAGCCCGAATTCGCTACTGGGAGGCGGCGAAATCAACCAGATGCTCCTCGTGAGCAATGTGGACAAGACCGCATTCGACGTTGAGGTGGTCGTCGGCGCCGACGGCCCGTACGCGCAGGAGCTTCGGCGCCGGAGCATACCCGTGAGTGTCATTCCGATGGCGCCCATCCGCGTGAGAAGCAGAAAAGCCCCCTCCCCCATGGCGGCGTTCCGGCTGTATCGCCACGCCCGACGCACCGGCGCCGACCTCCTCCACAGCTCGTCGCTGCCCGAAGACCACCACTGTGCGGCGGCCGGCATCATGGCGGGCGTGCCTGTGATCCACGACGCTCAAACCATCGTCTATCAGAGAATGCCCTTCGACAGGTGGCGGGCGGCCAGTTCGGCCCGAGTGATCTGCATCTCGCGCGCTATTCAAAGCGCACTGGCGCGCGCGGGGCTGCCCACTCACAATACCGAAATAATCTACAGCGGCGTTGATCCGCGCACAAGCGAAACGGCCGACGGAATGAAGGTCCGCAAGGAGTTTGGCCTTGCAGGGTGCGACATCATAGGAATCGCCAGCAGGCTGTCGCCCGAGAAAGGCCACGAACGCTTTCTACGCGCGGCGGCTTCCGTGACGGGGCGATTTCCAAACGCGCGCTTCCTGGTCGTGGGCGGCGCCATGTATGCACCCGAGGGCTACGATTCTTTTCTGAAGCAACTCGCGCAAGAGCTGGGCCTGGCCCACCGGGTGGTCTTCACCGGCTTCCGAAGGGACGCGCTCGACGCCATCGACGCGACCGATGTGCTTGTGTGCGCGGCCGACGAGGAAGCCCTCGGAAGGGTAGTGCTCGAAGCAATGGCCCTCGGAAAGCCGGTCATCGCCACGAACGCAGGAGGACCCCGCGAAACCATCGAAGACGGGATCACCGGTCTCCTGGTTCCGCCCAAGGACTTCCGCTCGCTCGCACAAGCCATGACACGCCTGTTGTCGAACATGCCCAACGCCCGCGCAATGGGTGCTCTCGGCAGGCAGAGAGCGGCCGACCTTTACACTCTCGGGCAAAACGTGGAGAAGGTGCAACAACTCTATCACGATGTACTCGCACAACACGCCACCGGAGGCAGGAGATGAACATACTGATGGTGTGCAGCGGCGCTTATCCGGATGAAATCGGAGGGGCCCACACGTACGTCTACGAACTGGCGAGGCACCTCGCTGCGCTCGGCCACCGCCTCACGATCCTCACGCGCAGGTCCACGCCCGCGCTCCCCTCCGAAGAGATGATCGACGGCGTGCGTTACGTCCGCTATGAATATCACGACACCAACGACCCCGTTCGCTGGCGATACAGACTCTACCACGGAGCCGGAAAGGCGTTCGAGTCGCTCCTGCAAACCCAGCGCTTCGACATCATCCACGCGCACTGGCCGCACCCGGCGGCGGGCGTTTTCGATCATCCGGCGGCCGACCGCGCCTTGAGGGTCTACACGCTGCACGCGCCCTTCTTCGAGGAGGAGCAGATCGAGGCCGCGGTACTGCGGGCGGAACAGCCGCTGACCTTTCGCGGGATGCTCAAGAGGATGTGGGTGCCTCTGTCGCTGTTCGAAAAGCGCCGCACGGAGCGCCGCGTGTTGAGGCGCTGCTCGCTGGTCTTTGTACTCAGCAGGTTCATGAAGAGCCGGGCGCTCGACTATTTCAACGTGCCGCGGCATAAGCTGAAGGTCGTCGCCGGCGGGGTCGATACGCGCCGTTTCTGCCCGACTGACCAACGCGAAACCATCAGGAAAAAGCTCGGCATCGATGCCGAAAAGAAAATGCTCTTGACGGTGCGAAGACTTGTGCCCAGAATGGGCCTGAAGAACCTGGTAGAGGCCATGAAAATCGTGAAACAACGCGCACCCGAGGCAACCCTCCTCATCGGAGGCACGGGCATCCTCTACGACGACCTCGAGAAGCAAATACGTGAGTTGACCTTGACCGATACCGTCCGACTGGCGGGCTTTATCCCGTCGGATGACCTCGCGGACCACTACCGCGCGGCGGACTATTTCATCATGCCGACGGAGTACCTCGAGGGGTTCGGGCTGGCGACCGTCGAAGCGATGGCGTGCGGCACGCCGGCGCTCGGCACACCCGTGGGAGGAACCGGCGAGATACTTGCCGACGTCGACAGGGGGCTGTTGTTCTCGGGCACCAGCCCCTCCGACATCGCGGACGGCATTCTCCGCCACCTTTGCAGCAAAGCCCCCGCCGATCTGCGCGCGAGGGTTGCACGCTACACGCAGTTGATCTATGGGTGGACAACCGTTGCGCGGTGCATAGAAGAAGTGATGCTCGAAGCTCTGCGCCGCAAGGAGGTAGAGCAAAGATGAGAGTGTGCCTGGTTACGGGCGTATTTCCGCCACAGCGATGCGGCATCGGCGACTACACCGAGCACCTTGCAAGCAGCCTCGCCAAGCTCGGCGCAGACGTGCACATCATGACGTCGCACCATCAGGTGGGCGATTACCATCCGACGCTAAAACTGCATCGCATCGTGCACAAGTGGAACGCCGTAGGTACAGGCCGTCTGCTGAGGGCCGTGCAGGCGGTCAGGCCCCACGTCGTTCACCTCCAATTTCCCTCGGTGGCATTCAGCCACGTGCCCACGCTATCGGCCCTGCCCGGGCTGCTGCGGGCATGCAACCACAACGTGGTGCTTACGCTCCACGAATACTCGATCGCTCATCGGCTCAGCCGCGTAAGGCAGTTGTTGATGGCGGCTGCATCGAACCGGGTGATAACCACGAACCACCGGGACCACACGCGGATAGCGCGCAAGCTCTTCTGGAAGGCCGGCTGCATCTACTGCATAAACATTGCTTCCAACATCGAGGTGTACCCAATCGAGCCCGACGCCCGCGCCGCTCTGCGCCGAACCATCGGGGCAACCGTCGACTCATCGGTCATCTGCTTCTTCGGCAACACGCACCCCGGCAAGGGGCTCGATGATCTCGTGGAGGCGTTTGGCATCGTGAATCAGAACATGCCGGAGACCAGGCTGCTCATCATCGGCACTTTCAGCCTGGCCAATACGCTCTACAACTGCATGCTTCGCCGCAAGATCGCCGAGGCGAATCTCAGAGACAAGATCCACGTGACCGGCTACGTCGAGCGCAAGCGGGCCTCGCAATTCCTGCTTGCTTCAGACATCTGCGTACTGCCGTTTCGCGACGGGCTCTCGGTGCGGCGCGGATCGTTTCTGGCAGCGGTGCGCCACGGCCTGCCCGTGATCACCACCTCGCCGCAATCGCCTCTGCCCCACAACATAATCGACGGCGAGAACGTCGTCTTCGTCTCGCCGGGAAACACGCCGCAGCTCGCACAGACAATGCAGATGCTGGCGCAATCGCCGGACATCCGCAGGACGATCGCACACAACCTGCTCGAGCTCGATCGCCAATTCTCCTGGCCCGATATCGCTCGCCGGACTGTGCAAGTGTACGAGGGCCTCTGAAACCCGGCAGGAGGGAAAACATGAAGTGCATTGTAGTGTCGCACGCTTGTGTCGCGCCCGGATTTCGCAAGAAGATAGCGATCCTCGCAGAAGACAAGAACATCGACGTCACGCTTGTCGTGCCCTCACACGGCTCTGAAGAGTCGAGAAGAGTGTACCTCGAGGATGAAGGCGACGAGGGGTTCCGGATCATCAGGGCCCGCACGCTTTTCACCAGTCACATATTCATCATGCTCTACCTGGACATCGCGCGCATCCTTCGCGAGAAGCAGCCCGACGTGGTGTACGTGGAGGAAGAGCCGTGCAGCGTCGCAGCCGCTCAGATCGCGCTCGCCCACAGAAACATGCATCGCAGCTTCAAGCTCATTCTCTTCTCGTGGGAGAACATCGCCGAACGGTGGTACAGCCTGCCGAATCCGCGCGCGCTTGTGTATCCGCGATGCGAGCGACTTGTCTTTTCGCAGGCCGACGCCGCAATCGCCGGCGGTCGCCAGGCAATGCAAGCGCTCCGTCATCGAGGCTATCGCGGGACGGTGGAGATCATCCCTCAATTCGGGGCAGACACACGCGCGTTCGCCAAGAAAGACCAACCCGAGCTTCGCAGGCAACTGGACCTCGACAACTTCGTCATCGGGTACGCGGGCCGTCTTCTTCCAGAGAAGGGCCTGATGACCCTCCTCGACGCAGCCGCGCGCCTCACGCTGCCTTTCAACCTGTTGATCGTCGGCCGGGGGCCTGAACGGAAGCGTCTCGTTCGGCGCGCGAAAGAGCTGGGCGTCTTCCCGAACATGCGTTTCGTGGATGCCATCCCACACAGCTCGGTGCCTGATTACATGAACTGCATGGACGTGCTCGTGCTTCCATCCCGCACAACGCGGGTGTGGAAGGAGCAGTTCGGGCGCGTTTTGATCGAGGCGATGGCGTGTGAAGTGCCGGTGATAGGCTCCAGCTCGGGCGAGATACCCTCCGTGATCGGCCCGGCCGGAATGATCTTCCGCGAAGGAAGCGGCGCCGAACTCGCGGCAAGGATTTCAGACGTCTTCGCGGGCGACCGCGCCGCACTCGGCATGGCCGCCCGCAAACGCGTGGAGGAGAACTACACAATGCGAATGATAGCGGAGCATCTGCGGGAGTTCATATTCGATATCAGCGCTCTGCCCTCCTCCGACGAGGCCGGCCAGGGGGTGGTCGCACCCCGGCAGGATTATGCGGATGCTTTCCCATCAAAATGAGCCCACGGGTCGACCCGGGCCGGCCGCGTTCGCGGCCTTCGCGGCGCTGGTGATGTTCGGCGTTATCATCGGATACGCCGTCACGGAAGGCCAGGCGCCCGTCGCCCTGCTCATCGCCACGCTTGCACCGTTTGTCATACTGTTCCTGCTGGCCAGACCGGCATCAGGGCTGTACGCGCTTGTTTTCCTGGCGCCTTACGTGGACGTTTTCAAGACGGCATCGATGGGCGTTACCATCAGGTTTTCCGAGGCATTCGGGCTGCTGCTGTTTCTTGTAACACTGATGCACCTGCTGAAGAACGGCCAACGGTTTCGGCTGAGCATCGTCGATTGCTTCATCTTCGGGGTTCTGGCGTCGATGGTCATTTCCATGGTCGCCAATCTCGGCAACCTGCCCTCGGCCGACCGTCTGCAAAACATCCCGACGGCATGGATAGGCGTAACCGGAGACCTGGACAAGCCGCACCTGGCCACCTACAAGAAAATGCTGCAGGCGCTCGTTGCGTTTGCGGCGTACTTCGCGGCCAGCAACCTCATCACAACGCTGGAAGTCTGGCGCAAGGCCGTGAAGGTGCTTGTCATCAGCAGCATGCTCGTCTGCTTTTGGGCGCTGCTCAACCTCGTTGGCTTCATGGGCGGAATGAGCTCGGGCCTGGGCCTGAGGGCCAGCGGCATCTGGTTTGCCGGGGGCGCCCCGCGCATGACGGGCACTCTGAGCGAACCGTCTTATTTTGCCAACTTCCTCGTGATGGTCATACCTATCGCGTTTTTCAATTACGCCCGCCGAAGCGCTCTGCTCAGCCACCGGTGGGACCTCATCGCGATCATCCTCCTCTGCGTCACCCTCTTCTTCACATTCTCAGGCGGCGGATGGGTTGTCTTCGCGCTGGAGATCGTGCTGCTGCTCGGCGTGTGCATACGGCACGGCCTGCCGCTGAGGAAGTTTGGCATGATGGTATTTGCCCTTGTGATCCTGGCCGTGCTTGGCCTGATGGCAGTGGCAGTGTTCACGGACATGGACTACTCCCTGCTCGCGGAAAGCAATTGGCAGAAGGTAGTCGATCTCTTCTCGGAAGGCGTGGGCTCCGGGCGGCGCGTCGCACCGGACGTCGGCTGGATGATGTTTTGTGATCACCCGCTTTTCGGCGTGGGGCCGGGCAGGTTCAGAACCTTTGAATACGACTACCTCCTCGATCTCGGCTTTACGGAAGACACCCCCGCAAGCTCGTTTTACGCAACGGTTCTGGGCGAGTTGGGCGCCATCGGAACCGTGATGGTCATCGGCACGTTTGCGAGCGTGATATGCCTGTGCTTCAGATGGGCGCGCCGCACACGGCACGGACCCACGCAGACCATTCTGTGGGGAATGGCCGTTGCCGTGATTGCGATCTCGGCGCATTACGTGGCCCACGCAACGTTCTGGTGGCCGTACGTGTGGGTTATGTTTGGCCTTGCCAACTCAGGCGTGCGGCTGGCCAAAGACCTCGAGCTCGCAGGGGGCGCCGGAGGAACTCACGAATGAAGATCGCCTTCCTGGCGCGCTGTCTTACGCACGGGGCGGGCGTCGGCCGATACGCACGCTGCCTGCTGCGGGCGATGGGCAATATCGCCGCCGCCGACCTGGTACTGCTCTCGAACAAGGAGCTGCCGGGGCTCGACGCGTCCCTCGAAATCAGGAACAGCAATTGCGCCAACTTTCTCTCGATCCTCAAGTGGGAGCAGCTCGATGTGCCGCGCATCATACGCCGCGAAGGCATCGACGTTCTCTTCAACCCGGATTTCGTTCTTCCATTTCATTGCCCATGCCCGGGCGTTGTGACCGTGCACGACGTCTCATACGCGGCGATGCCGGGTTGCGCCGGCCTCCGGGCGAGGTTGTACTACGGCACGTTCGTCGCACGATCGGTCAGGAAGGCACACACCGTTGTGACCGTGTCGGAGTTCTCGAAGCGCGCCATACGCGATCACTTCGGTATCGACGAAAAACAAATCACAGTGGCATACCCGGCTGCGGACGCGAAGTTTCATCCGTCTTACGACCCGGCCGACGTCCGATTGGTACGCCGCAAGTACAACATCGAGGGCGACTACATCCTGTATGTGGGGCTGCTGGGAGGCTGGAAGAACGTGGAGGGCCTGCTCGAGGCCTACGACATCGTAAGAAGCAAGGTTCACACGCACTGCGACCTCGTGCTCGCAGGCCGGACCTGCCCGGCCACAAGAAAGATCGTCAGGGCGGCGGAGCGCCTGCAACTGGGCGAATGCCTGCACATTCTGCCCAATGTCGACGACGGCGACCTCCCGCTTCTTTACAACGGTGCACGCGTGTTTGCCTTTCCTTCTCTCTACGAAGGCTTCGGCCTGCCGCCGCTCGAAGCGATGTGCTGCGGCGTGCCGGTGGTGTGCACAAACGCCGGCGCGCTCCCCGAGGTGACCGCCGATGCCGCGCTGCGCGTTGCCCCGGGCAACGTCGAAGAGCTGGCAGAAGCGTTACTCGAAGTTCTCGACAGCCAACAGCTCAGGAACGATCTCATTCAAAATGGTTTCCGCCGCGTCCGAGCCTTCTCCTGGGAGAAATGTGCTAAACGTATCCTGAAGATATTCCACGAGGCGGCAGGCTGAGATGAAAGGGGCACAATAGAACCTTCGAAGAGCAGACGGTTCCGGGCATCAAGGCCGGAAGATACCCCCACAATCCATCCACTCCGAAAGCCCAAGAGTTTTTGAAGGGGGTGTCCGCCTAAGAAGGCGGCGCGACGAGCGCCGACGCTCGTCGAGATCAATCGCTCAATGACAGTTGTCTTGG
>JABMSA010000341.1 GCA_013202185.1 Planctomycetota bacterium | reverse complement strand
GCGGCCTGCTGCGCGGCCTGCTCGAGCGCGTCGCGGAGGTCGGGCTGATCCTGCCAGGCGTTCCCGGCCTCGTCGAGTGCTTCGGCGAGGTCACCGGCCCGCTGCTCGAGTGCGTGTTGCCGGTCGGCGACGTCGTCGACGGCCGCCAGGTCTTCCGCCGGGGTGCGCAGCGTCTGCTGGGCGAGTTGTTTCTGCCGCTGCGCGAGGTCATCTGCCTCGCGTGCGGCCTCGTGCAGTTCGTGCTCGGCCTCGAGGCGCTCGAGGTTGTCCGCAATATTCATGAGATTGGTTGCGGCTTCGGCTTGCTTTGCCAGTGCCTGCGGGCGTGCGGCGGGGTCGCGGGGGCCTTCTTCGAGCAACTGCTGCGCCTCGAGTGCAGGTTGCTCAGCAAAAGCCTCCAACGCGCGTGCGGCTTCGGCGAAGTCCTGCACGGCGCGGAAATCAGGTTCCGGCGCCGCCGCCATCTCATCCGCAACATCGCGTGCGAGTTTGGCGAGCTGTCGCGCGTCGGACGCGATCTGCCCCTGCTCTTCGACGCGCGCGTCTGCGGGTTCCGTTGGCTGAGGCTGCTCGGGCCCGCGCATGGCTTCCTGCTGCCTTTGCGCGAGCGCCCGCGCCTGGGCGGGAATGTCGGGCTGCAGCCCGGCGACGTCGGCGTTGGCCCGGCGCTGAACTTCGGCAAGCTCTTCCTGTGCCTGCCGCATGGTGCCGCGCGCGTCCGAGAGGGACTGTTCGGTCTGGTCGACCTGGCGCACGGCCTCGGGTTGCCGCTGTGCTTCGGCAGCCTGTGCGGCCTGCTGCGCGCTGTCTTGGGCGGCCCCGAGTTGGTCCTGCACCTGGCGCAGTTGCTCGGCGGCCTGCGGCTGGTCGCGTTTGACCTCCTCCATCAACTCGAGTGCATCTTCCTTGATCTGGCCGATCGCTTGCGCGATGTACTCCTGGTTGCGAGCGACCGCGTTCGGTACGTCGGGCTGATCGCGCAGGCGCTGCTCGAGCTGCTGCTGGGCCGTGGCCACGTTGGAAGCCGCCTGGCGAATGTCTTTCATCTTTTCGGTGGCGGTTACGGCATCGAGCTGGTCGGCGATCTTCTCGACCGCGTCGGCAGCCGTTTGCTGGGCCTGCTCGGCGCGCGCGATGCTGTCGGACCTTGCGGCGGCCGCCTGCTCGGCGCGGGCGGCCTCGTCGATCGCCTCGCCGGGCGCGTCCCCGGCGGCGGCTTCCTCGAGGAATCGCTCCGTTTCTTCGAGCTTCTCGGCGGCGATGCGCTCGAGGGCGCGTTTGGACGCGAGCAGGTCTTTGGCAAGCATCTTCTCGCCGGCTTGTTTGAGCGCTTGCGCGACCTGTTCGACGGCTTCGGCGGCGGCCTTGCGAATGTCGTCGAGCTTGCGGACGGCTTCGCCCAGGGCGTTCTGATCCTCCTTCGTCCAGTCGATCTGTTCATTGCGGGCAAGCTGTTTGAGGCGATCAATGCTCTTGGCGTTGGCCTGCATCTTTTCGACCAGGCCGCGTACCTCTTTTCTGGCGGTGTCGAGCCCCTTGATCTGCTCCTTTCGAGCGGGGGTGACATCCGCGAGGCCGATGACGATGCGGAACTCCGAAGACTCGCCGCGTCCTTGCTCGCCGCGTGCGTCGAAGGCGCAAACAACGTATGCGATTTCGTCGCCGGCCTTGAGGGCGAGCGCTGTCAGGTCCCATCGGTATCGAACGGCGATGCTCTTTGTGCCGGGCTGTGGCTTGGCGAGGTTGATGATCCTTGCCTTGGCTTTGTTCAGCTTGTATTCGAGCTGTATTCTCGTGAGGGCGTAATCGTCGCGGGCGGCCGCTTCGAGGTCTATTACAGCGGCTTGAGGCAGCGAGAGGTTCCGCCCGGGCCTGGCAATCCTCACGGCGGGTCGGAGGTCGGGCAGAGCCTCGATCGGGTACTCCGGCACGGGCAGATTCTCGAAGCCTTTCTTCGAGAGGAGCTTGATGGAATAGACGTCGTTGGCGGTGATCGTGAACGAGAGCGCCGCTTCCGACTCGGCGACTTCCATCGTGCGGGGGTTGTCCTTGTCTGAGTGAAACACGACTGACGCCCTCTCGAGCGGCTGAGACGACGTTGCCTTGAGGGTTATCTTCGTGCCGACAAGCTCGGAGATGGCGCCTTCGGCGCTGTCGATGACCGTCGGCTGCAGGCCGGCATGCTTGGGGTATTCGCAGGAGATGTGCAGCGATGTTACTTCGGGCCGGGGCACGACCTCGACGCGGTATTCTTCGCTGATCGCATCGCCCGCGCGCACCCGATAGGTGAACGGCGTGCGCTGGTTGCCCATCGTGATGATGAACATGCCCGCGTCGGCCGCCAGCATTTCAAGCTTGTCGTGGACGCCGGTGTTTGGCTGGTAGACAACGTGGGCGCTGGTTGGCACTTTTCCGGTGGCTTTGGCGTAGATGGTTATCGAGCTGCCGGATAGAATGGTATCGTTGCCGGGGCCCACCTCGAGGCGGGTGTGGGTGAGGCGCGGCACGTTTACCAGAAAGAAGCGTTGGAAGAGCTGCGAAAAGTCGTTGTATTGGAACACCGCATAGAGCCCGACCGCCGCGAGGAACGCACCGGCCACGCACATTGCGCGCTTGGCGGCGTTTGCCGAGACCACGCCGCGAAAGTCCATCTGCCGGGTGTCGTCGACCGTCTGTCTTACAAGCGCCGCGATCAGCTCGGGCGATCCCTTGAGGTCGGCGGCGTCGGCGCTCTCGAGTATCTCGACGGTGCTGGCGAGGCTCTCGCGCAGCTCGGGATGGGCGGCCTCGACAGCGAACGCCAACAGGTCGTCGGCCGGCCGTCGGAACAGCGGAGCGACAAGATAGAGCCCGGCCGCCGTAGCGGTTGCGGCCAGCGAGCCAAGCAGCAGGAGCCGGCGGTGGAGGTCGGAGAGTATGAGGAATCGATCGAGGATGAAGACGGCCGCCATTGCGATGACGAACACCGACACCGCGATGGCCGCGCCTCTGGCGAGATTCACGGCCCGCATTTTCGCGGCGACCGCATCCAGCTTGAGCTTGATGGGCTCGGGCAGATCCCTGGAATATGCGATGTCCATACGGGGCGTCCTCCTAAACGCAGCCATTGTCCTTCTTGCGTTGCTACTATATTGTAAAGGGCATGCGGCGTGCAGTCAAACCCTTTTTGGGGAAATGGTGGGAGGCGTTACAAGATTTTACTTTGGGCGGGTGGCATGCAGAGACGGGCCGGTGGCCCGTCTCTACAGGGC
>JABMSA010000340.1 GCA_013202185.1 Planctomycetota bacterium | reverse complement strand
TTGCGTGACTACTTGGGCTAGCTGAGCACCGGCGTTGGAGTTGGACACAAAGAGACCTCCGGTTGGTTTGAAGACCAGCCGGAGGTCTCTTTCTTGGGAGTGGCGGCGTTCATTCGCCCTCAGCGACGTCCCCGAGAGCGGCCGGGGACTGGCTTTGCTGACGTCGCCACACCATCAGTGCCGCGCCAGCCACGATCATCACTGCTGACAAGATCTGGGCCGTGGGGATGCCGCCTACGAGCCAGGCATCCGGGCGCAGCGCCTCAATGAACAGCCGGCCCAGACCATACAGGATCAGGTACAAGGAAACGATATCGCCGTTTACCAGACGGTTCTTGAAGCGGCGCCCGATGAGCATCAAAGCGATGAAGGCCGCCAGATTCCACAGCGACTCGTACAGGAACACAGGGTGAAATAGAGTGGTCTGCACCGGATAACGGCTCAGGTCAGCAAACTGGGGAAGGCGGTATTCGGCGTCAATACGGATACCCCACGGGAGCGTGGTGGGCGGGCCGTAGAGCTCCTGATTGATGTAGTTGCCCCAACGACCGATGGCCTGCGCCAGGATGAGGCCCGGGGCAGCGATGTCAAGCCAGCGGAGGATGGACAGGTTGTTGCGCCATGCATAGATGGCGAGGGCCAATACGCCACCGGCCAGGCCACCGAAGATGCCCAGGCCGCCGTTCCAGATCATCAGAGCCGTTGGGAAGGGGATAAACGCCCCAAAGATCCGGATGCTCTCAAACGGGTTGGTGACGAAATAGAACTGGAAGCCCACCACATCGCCCTGTGGTGATGAGAGCACGTGGTAGAGTCGTGCTCCCAGGATGCCCCCGATGAGACACCACGTCAGGGCGTTCCACACGTGCTCTGGTTCCTCTCCCCTGCGCCTGGCCTCAATGGTGGCCACGTAACCGCCCACCAGTGCCCCTGCCACAATGATGATGCCATAGAAGTGGATGGAAAGCGGACCGAGGTTGAAGGAGGGACTGATGGGTGGCATACGTTTCTCCTTTGGTTGTTCGCATATCTGCACGGGTGACTATATTCTACTCGATTGGCCGTCACGCGCAAACGGTCCTGGTTTCTCCGTCCCGTGAAGATTCTTGCCTTTTGTCCTCGCCGATGCTAGAATGGCCGGTGGATTGCCTTGGTTGAAAGCGACTTCTCTTGTCTTGGGAGAGGTCAGGGATGTGTCAACTGAAGCAACGAGGATCCTACCGCTGAGCGGCCAGAGAGTTCATGCGACTGAGTGCGATGTTCTTGCTGGCCTTCTGCCACGACAGGCTGTGATCTCAGGGATCTTGGTGGCCCGCCCCGGGTCGCCTGCCTGTGTTGGCGGCCACGTCAGGGCGCCCAGTTGGAGGCAGGACGGGCGGTGGTGGGAACATGCTGTTTTGAGTAGAGTCGGGGTTATTCTGAGAGGAAGACTGTCTTGTGATCGTGCGTCAGGCTCAGTTGGTTGACCTCAACGCCTGCTGTGAGATGGATAAGTCCTATGTCACTGAGCATGTGTGGCAGATGAGGTCACACGAAACTGAGCGATCCATTGAAGTGGGTTTTGACACGGTACGGTTGCCGCGTCCGATGAAGGTGGATTATCCTCGCCACTCTGATGAGATCTTGCCAAACTGGCGGCAAGAGGAGTGTTTTCTGGTGGCGGCTGACGACCAGGATCGGGCGATTGGTTTTGTGGATATGACGGTTCAGACCTGGCACGATGTTGGTTGGATGAGGAATCTGGTTGTGGAGCGGCTTCATCGCCGGCAGGGCGTCGCCACCGATTTGCTGGGGACTGCACGACAATGGGCGTTGGACAACGGGTTGAGAAGGATCATGACAGAAGCTCAGACGAAGAACTATCCGGGTATTCGTTTCGTGCTCAAACACGGGTTTGCGTATTGCGGTTACAATGATCGCTACTATGCCAATGGCGATATCGCTGTCTTTTTTTGTGTAACCGTGTGACGCGGTCTGACACTATGTATTCGAATGCAGATGCTAGCAGTTAACTTCATCGATTTGCTGTCGTCGCTCAACCGAGCGCTATCTTCAGCCATCGTCATCCTCAGTTTTTCGTTGTTGGTGTATATCCTCACCCATAATCTCCGCAGCTCGGTTGCACGTTCGTTTAGCGCTCTCATTGGCTGCGTGTGTATCACGTACGCGGTCGACGTGGCACTGTTCGAGACAACGTCGCTGCAAGCTGCTTTGCCGTGGCTGAAGATCCAGTGGATTGGCATAGCCTTTATCCCGGCGGCTTATCTACACTTCTCTGACTCTCTGCTGCGTACCACCAATTCCCTGTCCAGCGTCAGGCGGTGGGCCGTCAGGGGGGGCTACCTGATCAGT
>JABMSA010000339.1 GCA_013202185.1 Planctomycetota bacterium | reverse complement strand
TTGTTGAATTGTGTGCTTGGATCGGGGTAGAATAGAAATGGAGAATGGCATCACTGGAGGATACCATGAAAGTCTCAGCGAAGGGCAGGTACGCTCTGCTGGCCGTTTTGCAGCTTTCGGCCGAGCGCGCCAAGAGCGAAAAGGCTGTGCAAATTCAGGTTATCGCCGACAAACAACACATACCCGCCCGCTACCTCGTTCAGGTTCTGCTGCAGCTCAACCATGCAGGCATAGTCAACAGCGTCCGTGGGGCGAAGGGAGGATACACCCTCGCCCGCCATCCTTCCGAGATCTCCGTGGGCGATGTTATCCGGGCGATCGAGGGGCCCATCGAGCCGGCACAGTGTTTCAGCGGCGAAGCTCCCGAAAGATGCCCGTTTTCCCATCCGTGTCCTTTCAGCAGACTCTGGGAAGAAGTGACGGACTCGGTAGCCAATGTGCTCGACAATACTGACTTCAACAGCCTGCAAGAAGAATTCAACAACGGCCCGGGGATATATCATATTTGATGCCTGACAAAAGCGCTGCCGCGCAGCCGACAACGCCGGGCGGAATTCCAAGGCTCGATCATTCACCAACCATGAACCACAAAACCGGGGCCGCATGAAAGTCCTCGTAACCGATTCGCTCTCCGAGAAGGGGCTCGACATACTCCGCGCCGCCGCCGGCATCGAACTGGACGTGCGCACCGGCATCGAGCACGACGATCTGAAGCGCATCATCGGAGATTACCATGCCCTCATCATCCGCAGCCGGACGCATGTGACATCCGATATTCTCCGGAACGCAGGAAGCCTCAAAGTCATCGGCAGGGCCGGTGTTGGCATCGATAACGTGGACGTGCACGAGGCCACACGACGCGGGATCGTCGTGATGAACTCGCCCGAAGGAAACACCATATCCACCTGCGAGCTGACAATGGCAATGATCCTCAGCCTCAGTCGGAGAGTGGCCGAAGCCTCGGCATCGACGAAGACCGGCGAATGGGATCGCAAGCGCTTCAAGGGCATGGAGCTGCAGCACAAGACGCTCGGAATCATCGGGCTTGGCAGAATCGGACAAGAGGTGGCCGCTCGGGCCGCCGCCTTCGGAATGAACATCATCAGCTACGATCCATTCTGCCCGAACGAACGGGCCGAGAGGATCGGGGCAAAGCTCGTAGCGCTCGAAGAACTCTTCAAGACCGCCGACATCATCACCCTCCACGTGCCGCTCACCGACGACACGCGTGGCCTGATAGGGCCCGACGAATTCAAGATCATGAAAAGAGGCGTCAAGATCGTAAACTGCGCACGCGGCGGCATCATCAACGAACAGGCACTGCACGAGGCCATTTGCGACGGCGTCGTCTCGGGCTGCGCACTCGACGTCTATCAGGACGAGCCGCCGGTCGACAGCCCCCTCCTCGCACTCGACGAAGTCATCGCTACGCCGCACATCGGGGCCGTCACCGGCGAAGCACAAGACAATGTAGCCATCGACATCGCCACGCAGGTCATCGATGCCCTCGAGGGGCGCCACATGAAAAACGCGGTCAACCTGCCCGAGATCGACCGCGATGCGTTCGACGGCCTCCGGCCGTACGTCGTCCTCGCCGAGAAACTCGGAATGCTGCTCGTCCAGATGATGGGAACGCTCACACACAGCGCCTCGATACACTTTCGCGGCGAAATCAACGACCACGACGTTGCACCGCTAACCCGGTCGTTTGCCTGCGGCCTCCTCAAGCCGGTGCTCCAGCAGCGGGTGACCATGGTCAACGCGCCGGTAATCGCTCGAGAGCGCGGCCTGGAGGTCATCGAAATAAAGAGCGCCCCCCACCGAGACTACATCAGCCTCATCACCGTAGAAGGCTCCACGGGCTCGGCCACCTACTCCTTCAGCGGCACAATCTTCGCCAAGGACCAGCCGCGAATCGTACGTGTCGATGGGCTCGACGTCGACATCGCCCTCCGGGGGCCGATGCTCATCTGCCACAATCTCGACCGGCCCGGCGCCATCAGCCACCTCACCACCGTCCTGGCCCGGCGCCGAATAAACGTAGCCCGGATGGCCGTGGGCCGCGACCAGCCCGGCGGCAGGGCCGTGATCATCCTCAACATCGACGAGCCCGTCACCGACGAAATCATCAGCGAAATCAAGGGCCTCGAAATCATTACGGATGTCAAGCTCGTGCAGGTTTAGCGTCACGGGCGAAACGCCGCGAGTCGAAGGATTTCACACAAGAACCCAGGCCAGGCAAGGGAAAACCCAACCGACAGGCGCCGGAATGGCTTTTTTTGCGCCCCCATCTTGGAACTATACCACAACATATTGAACTCATCAGAAAAAAAATCCCAGAATTTGTGGGAATGTTCTTTGACTTCAGCGGCTGAGCGTGTATACTACCCAAGTGATTATTTTTGCAGGTGAAAACTGGTGACGAAATGGCCGTTATCTCATACGGGCAGGCGCCACCTCAAAGCAAATCAATAATCTGGCACGCAAATTCCGTCCACGGAAAGGAGAAATGCAGTGCAGATCAGCGAATTCTTCTGGCAGGTCGAAAATGAACCCCGGCTTCGCGGCATCGATTTGAGAGCCGCCGACAGCCCCGAAGATGATGTGGTGGTCGTCGAAGACCTGCAAAGCGAATACAAGACCACATTCACCGTCCCCGTGATCCTCGAAAACGATTGGTCCACGCTGCTCGACATCGCCCTGGGCAAAAAGAACATCGCCCCGCTGTACCACGTCACGCGAATCGTGGGTTATTACAGCCGCATCGAAAACTGGAATAAATCGAAGTTGGGCGAGCTGGCCGACCGGCGCCGTGGAAATTACGCCGTCGCTTCCTGATACAACTCCGCAAAGCAACCACACTGTGAAAGAGCAGGACGCACCACAGCGCGATGTTCATTCCGACGTTACCAGGCGGCCGGCCACCATGCTCGGCCGCCTCTTGAGCGCGCTGCACTTGGGCCGCGCGCATTCCACGCCCGGCGCCTCCGCCGAGAGCAGGCCCACCCCACCCGAAACCCATAACGGCAAGCACGCCGACCAGGCGGACCTTCACAACAAAGAACTGGGCGCCAGGGGCGAACGCACCGCTGCAGCACATCTGAAGAAGCGCGGCTGCAAGATCCTCAAGCGCAACTACATCTGCAGGCGCGGCGAGATCGACATCATCGCGCTCGACGGCCGCACAATATGCTTCGTCGAAGTCAAGACCCGCGGGCCCGATCCCTTCCTCGCACCCGACCGCAGCGTCACATCCGCCAAGCGCCGCAAGATACGGGCCGTTGCCAGGTACTACCTCCGCGCCAACAACCTGATGGACCATGTGTGCCGCTTCGACATTGTTTCGGTGATCCTGCCCGAAAAGGGCAAGCCCCGGATCGAAGTGATACGCCATGCATTCTGATACCGCGCCACGATCGGGAGAAAGAACTCAGCACGGAAAAGGTTGCCGGATGAGCAAGAAAAGACATTGACATCCGTCCACAGCCTGTTACAATATGATAGAGGACGCCTCTTGGCCGAAAGGCGCCTGCGTGTTGTGCAGAAACCATGTAATCAGTAGTTATCTGCTGAAAAGCCATGAATGAAATCAACAAGCTATCACGCTTCGCAAGCGGAGTCGTTGCTTTTCTCAATCTGGTTGCACTTGTTTCACCTATCCGAGCAGATGCGCTGGACATGCCGGGCGGCTACGACTTGGAGTTTGTGTGGCATCAATTTCGTTGGCTCAAACGCCCACTGAATCTCGAAATTCTTTTTGTCGTTGGCGGCGCCATCCTTGTCTGTACGTTCTTGGTGCACATCATCCGAGTCATGTCGAAAACGACAATGCTCGTCTGGATCACCGTCGCTTTCGCAGCGCAACTTGTCAGTCGTATGCTTGTCGACATCACGCGGGTAATGCTCTACTATCCCCCGTTCCATCACGATCCTTGGCGAGCATTCGCATTCATTGGCGCACTTGCCTGCCTCACAAGCCTTTGCATACAGGCAGCAATAATCGTCCAGGCATTTCGCAAGAAGGCACATAACAAAGCCGTGCAAGCGACTGCCGGTTCCGCGCGCGGAATCAGCAGCGCCTGAGGGTCGCCGCTCGGCCCCGAGAACGAAAAACAGTCGATCAAGCCCGATGTTCGGTGGTACAGGTAGCAATACATCTGATGATCGCAGGTATTGCGCTTGCGCCGCGCCCTGCGTCCTGACAGCTTGAAAGGATACTGAAGGATTGTGTTGACACAATCGCGGCTTTTTGAAAAAGGAGGGTCCCCTCCCAAGAAAGAGGGTCATCTGGTATGAGTTGGCCTGGTTCTCCAATACTGTTCGCACCGTGCGCGCCGCTCCCATCAAATCCTATTCTTTCGGCGGCGGCGGGGGCCGCTCTTCCAGCGAAAAGACGTAGCCGGAATGTTCCAGCGGCAGTTTCGGCAGGTTGTCGAATGTAAGAGGCCCCAGAAACAACACCCAGTAGCTCGTGGCCTTGCTCGAGCCAAACCTTACACCGGTAGAAAACAGAAGCTTGCGGCTGCGGGTTTCATAACCAAAAAAAGAGAGCTTTGCCACCCCTCGCTGCTTGAGAATCTTGAAAAGCGCGAGTTCCGGAGTTTCCAGCCCGGTGCCCAGGAAAAACAGCGGCATAGCCGGAATGCCAAACAGGAACGATGATTCGTTCAAAGAGAGGCCGCCGCTGCGTACTTCGATCGTGACTTCGGAATTCTGTTCGGTTTCTACAAGCCTCCCCCCGTAAAAGGCAACAATGTTACGCAGCTTACCCACAACGTAGGGCGCGTCGTACGCTTCAAGATACGACCGATCGACGAAAACCTTCTTGTCGTCGAGGAACTTCAGGTTGGTCCGCGCCAGCGCCCTGTCGGCCGCCGTGGAAATGAGACGCTGCTCGCGCGCAGTTCGCGCCGGAAGCGATTTCGACAACGAGCCGCACCCGGCCACAGCCGGAATGAGCCCCGCCAGAAAAAACATCGCCGCGCGCACGTGCAACGTTTCGCCCTCCGCTGCAAAACGGAAACAAGATCATCTTCTCGGTTGCCTTCTTTGCACCCGTTGTTATTATAGAGGTCGCTCCCCGGGCAGTTGACGAATTTCCCATCCGGCTGCGCCCGCGCCGCCCGTTTCCCCAAGAACATGGCCGGCATCAGCCCACAAAAAAAACCGGCGGGCGCCTGGCTTGTTCCAAGCGCTCGTCGGGCTCGATTCCGCACGATGGCGGAGAGGGCGGGATTCGAACCCGCGAGACAGTTACCCGCCTACACGCTTTCCAAGCGTGCTCCTTCGACCACTCGGACACCTCTCCTGTAGTTTCTGCTGAACTTCATCTATTATATCGGCCACAACAGCAAGTTTTCAAGCGAAAAGCACGAAAGCACCGCCGCGGTGTACGTAAATGTCTTGCGGGCGCCGGTACCGGTACCTGCCTGGCGTCGCCCAGGAGATCATGTTCAACCAATCCACTGGAGACATCAAGATCCGGTACAGCGACGACACGTGGCTCGTTCTGCACAACATGCCATGTGAGCTTCATTACAAATAATATAGTGCCCCGCCCATGCCCGGATCGCACCCCACGGCCGCGCCATGTTGCCCACAAGAGCATCGTGCCCTCAACTCCGGGCGCATCCGATTCTCGTTGATTTCCGCATACGCAAACGTATAATCGGTACTGTAAACGTTCATTCCGGCTCGAGGCGCGCGCCCGGGCGCACCCAACGAACCTCCGGCCACGCCCGAGGAGCCTGCCCGGCGACCGCACGCCGACGTTTTTTCGGGAACTATTTTCCCTCCGGTGCGTCAAACCTTATGGAGAAGCGTTCGGTGAACGACGCTCTTGACGATGTTGTCCTCATACAGCGATCCCGACGCGGCGATACCAACGCCTTCGGCATCCTCGTGGAACGCTACCAGGACGACCTCTTCAACGGCATCTACCGGATGGTCGGCGATTATCAGGACTCCGCCGACATCGCCCAGGACGTTTTCCTTAAAGCGTACCGGGCGATTGAAAACTTTCGCGGACGCGCCTCTTTCTATACATGGCTTTACAGGATTGCCGTAAATACATGTATAAGCCGACGCCGTTCGCTGGCCGCCCGAAAGGCCAACCTCCACGTGCCGCTGAACACCGCCGGAGGAGATGCAGCCTACGACTGCGATCCGCCGGCAACCGACCCCCAGCCGCACCAGGAGGCCGAGAACCGTGAAGAGTACGCGCGAGTCGAACAGGCACTCGGAAAACTGCCCGAGGATTACCGAATCGTAGTTGTGCTCAGAGACATCGAAGGCCGCAACTACGCCGAAATGGCCGCGATGCTGGACTGCTCGCAAGGAACCGTGAAATCAAGGCTCTACAGGGC
>JABMSA010000338.1 GCA_013202185.1 Planctomycetota bacterium | reverse complement strand
TGCGAAGCCTTCAACGCCGACTTCGACGGCGACCAGATGGCCGTGCACCTGCCGCTGTCGCTCGAGGCGCAATCCGAAGCCACCATCCTCATGCTCAGCACAAACAACATCTTCTCGCCCGCCGACGGCGGACCAATCATCGGGCCCTCGCTCGACATGGTGCTGGGATGCTACTACCTGACCCTCGTGCGCCCATACAGGCCCGACGATCCAATGCCCGTATACGACACGCCCGCCGAAGCAATAATGGCATACGACGAAAAAAAACTCGGGCTGCACGACCCCATCAAAATCAAGCTGCGCCCCGGCACCAAAGTGGTAGATGAAGAAGAAACCAGGGAAATAGAAGCCGAATCCGGCGAAAGCTCCCGCGTGGTCACCGCGGTCGGCCGGATATTCTTCAGCGACGCCCTACCCGACAACGCCCTCAACGGGTCCGACGGCGTGAGGCTGCCCTACTACAATCTCCCGCTGGCCGACAAGCAACTCAGCAAAGTCATCATCGACTGCCACGAGCTGCTCGGGCGAAGCAAAACCATCGAGCTGCTCGACGCCATCAAGAACACCGGCTTCAAGTGGGCCACCCTCTCGGGGCTTTCCATCGCCACGTCCGACCTCCGCACGCCAAGGCGCAAGCAGGAAATCCTCAAGAAAACCCAAACCGAGGTCGACAAGATCGAAAGAAACTACCGGCGCGGCGTCATAACACAGACCGAGAGCTACCACCAAATCATCGAGCAGTGGACACACGCCGGCAACGCCGTAGCCGAAGAACTGATGGACGAGTTGAAAAACGACGTCCGCGACGGACAACCCTACCTCAACCCGCTCTGGCTGATGTCGGCCAGCGGAGCCCGAGGCAGCTCCGCGCAGATCAGGCAGCTTGCCGGAATGCGCGGCCTCATGACCAAGCCCTCCGGCCGAATCATCGAAACGCCCATCAAGGCGAACTTCCGTGAAGGCCTGCCCGTGCTCGAATACTTCAGCTCAACGCACGGCGGCCGAAAAGGCCTCGCCGACACCGCCCTGAAGACCGCAGAATCGGGCTACCTCACGCGCAAACTCGCCGACGTAGCACAAAACGTGGTCATCAGCGAGCCCGACTGCCGCACCGTCAACGGCATCACCAAGAGCGAAATCCGCAGAGGCGAGACAGTGGAAGTGGCCCTCTCGCAACTCATTCGCGGCCGCTGCTCGCAAGAGGCAGTCACCAACAGGCTCACCGGCGAAATCATCGTCGAAGAAGGCGGAATGATCACCATGGAGCAGGCGGTGCAGATCGAAGGCCTCGGCTACACCAGCCTCAAGGTACGATCGCCGATGACATGCGAATCGCCCAGAGGCGTATGCGCCGGGTGCTACGGCATGGACCTCTGCACCGGCGAGATCGTCGAGGAGGGCCTCGCAGTCGGCATCATCGGGGCGCAATCCATCGGCGAGCCCGGCACACAGCTCACCATGAGAACCTTCCACATCGGCGGAACCGCACAGAGAACAGTGGAAGAAGCCGATATCCGCGCACCCGTGGCAGGAACCGTCAGGTTCGAGAACGTTCAGACCGTGCTCGGAACCGACGGAATACTCGTGGTGCTCAATCAGAACGGCGAGGCCGTCCTCACCGAAAAGGACGGCGCCGAGCGGCGCTACCAACTTCGCGCAGGCGCCAAGCTTCACGTAGGCGAAGGCGACAAAATCAAGGCAAAGGGCCTCATCGCCGAATGGGACCCCCACGTAACGCCCATCATCTCCGAAAAAAGCGGCACCGTTCAGTTCGAAGACATCGTCGAAGAAGAAACGATGCGCGAAGAAATCGACACCGCCGGCTCCATCCGCAAAGTAATCGTCGAGCACAAAGGCGATCTGCATCCGCAGATCATCATCGTCGGCAAAGACCGCGAACCACTGGCCATCTACTCGATACCCGAGAAGGCCATCCTCGACGTCGACGAAGGCGACGCGATCGCCGCCGGCACCCAACTCGCGCGAACACCCCGCGAAATCGGGCGGTCCGAAGATATCACCGCCGGCCTGCCCAGAGTAACCGAGCTCTTCGAAGCGCGCAAGCCCAAAGACCCCGCCATCATCAGCGAAATCTCGGGAATAGTCGAGCTCGGCGAGCGCAAGCGCGGCAAGCGAACAATCATCGTACGCAACGAAACCGGCATCGAGCGCGAGCACCTCGTGCCCCACGGCAAGCACCTCACCGTAGGCAAGGGCGACAAGGTCCGCGAGGGCGACAGACTCGTCGACGGGCCACTCATCCCGCAAGACATCCTCAGGATCAGCGGCGAAGAAGCCGTGCAGCAATACCTCGTGCGCGAAATCCAATCCGTATACCGAACCCAGCACGAAACCATCGACGACAAGCACATCGAGGCAATCGTTGCACAGATGATGCGAAAAGTACGCGCAAGCGAAGACACCGGCGACACCGAGTTCCTGCCCGGCACAATCGTCGACAAGTTCATCTTCCGAGCCGAGAACGAAAGGGTAGTAGGCCAGGGCGGCAAGCCCGCAAGCGCAACCCCGCTGCTCTTTGGAATCACAAAAGCAGCACTGCAGTCCGAAAGCTTCATATCGGCGGCATCGTTCCAGGAAACGACCAAAGTGCTCACCGAGGCCGCCCTCGCGGGCAAAACCGACTACCTCCTGGGCCTGAAGGAAAACGTAATCCTCGGGCACATGATACCCGCCGGCACCGGGTTCCACAGATTCCGCCGGGCCGAAGTCTGCAAGAAAGCTGCACCGTCCGAACTACAGGAACAAGAAGAAGGTGCCGAACAAATCGAAAGCATCCTCACATTGTAAAGAACCGGAGGCCCGCCCACTTGCCGCCGCCGGCATCATTCAGGATAGGAGAAGCCAACACAGATGCCCACGATCAACCAGCTCTTGAGAAAAGGACGCAAGGTAAAGCCCAAGAAAAGCAAACGCCCCGACCTCGAGCGATGCCCGCAGCGCAAGGGTGTGTGCCTGATGCAAACCACCCGAACGCCCAAGAAGCCCAACTCCGCATTGCGAAAAGTTGCCCGAGTGCGCCTCACCAACGGCAGAGAAATAACCGCCTACATACCCGGCGAAACGCACAACGTGCAAGAACACTCCATCGTGCTCGTTCGCGGGGGCAGAGTGCGCGACCTGCCCGGCGTGCGCTATCACATCGTCAGGGGCGTATACGACGTAGGCGGCGTCGAAGGCCGAAAACAGGGGCGCTCCAAGTACGGAACAAAAATGTCATAGCAGGCCCAGTTCATAAAGGAGCCGTCGTAGATGGCAAAAAAATTTGAATCCACCGAGCGATTCCTCAAGCCGGATCCCAAGCTCAAGAGCATGCTTGCCTCGAAGTTCATCAACAACCTCATGCACCGCGGCAAGAAGACCCGCGCGCAGAAAATCTTCTACGATGCCATGGACGTTGTTGCGGAGCGTTTTCCCGACATGGAATCCCTCGAGGCCTTCGAAACGGCAATAGAAAACGTCAAGCCGCTCGTCGAGGTCCGATCAAAGCGCGTGGGAGGCACCACCTATCAGGTGCCGATGCAGGTGCGCACCAAGAGGCAACTGGCGCTCGCGATGCGATGGGTTCTCGAAGCGGCCCGCAAGCGCAAGGGAAGGCCAATGTACCAGCGCCTCGCCGATGAACTCAGCGATGCCATACGGAAAGAAGGCACCGCGATCACACAGCGAGAAAACGTGCACCGAATGGCAGAGGCAGGCAGGGCGTTTGCCCATCTCTCCCGATAGCCTACCCTTCCCGCCAAAGACGCTCCACCGCATGATCTTTTCAGGGCAACGGCCCCGCCGCCCGCGCCCCGAGGCATTCAGCAAAGGCAACACAAAGGCCCAACCGGCAAAACATTGCCGCGTACGCCTGCAAAAAAAACCGCGTCGCCCGGCGGCAGAAACGCCCCCGGCACAAACAGGCCCCGCAGCCCAACGGCACATGAAAGCAACACAGCTCGCAAGCAAACGCAATATCGGCATAATGGCCCACATCGACGCCGGCAAAACAACAACCACCGAGCGCATACTCTACTACAGCGGCAAAGAACATCGCATCGGCGAAGTCGATGAAGGCACAGCAACCATGGACTGGATGGAGGAAGAACGCAGGCGCGGCATCACCATCACCGCCGCCGCAACAACAACCTACTGGAAGGGAATCGAAATAAACATCATCGACACACCCGGCCACGTCGACTTCACCGCAGAAGTCGAGCGCTCCCTCCGAGTGCTCGACGGAGGAGTCGTCGTGTTCGACGCAGTCAACGGCGTCGAAGCACAGTCCGAAACCGTCTGGCGGCAGGCCGACCGCTACAACGTGCCGCGCATCGCCTACATCAACAAGATGGACAGGCTGGGCGCAAACTTCTCCGAAGCCGTAAGCTCGATGGAAAAACGCCTCGGGGCCGTTGCAGTGCCCATCAACTTTCCCATCGGCAAAGAATCATCCTTCAGGGGCATAGTCAACATAATCTCGATGAAGGCCAACACCTACGACCAGGATCCGTTGGGCTCAATCGTCAAGGAAATCAACATCCCCGACGAATGCAAAACCGAGGCCGAAGTACTCCGCGAGCACCTCATCGAAACACTGGCCGAAGAAATCGACTGGATGGCCGACAAGTACCTCCGGGAAAATGAGATCACCAACGACCACCTCAAAAAAGCCCTGCGCGAAGCAACCATCGCCGGCAAAATATGCCCCGTGCTCGCAGGATCATCGCTCCGAAACAAAGGCGTGCAAAACCTCCTCGACGCCATCTGCGAATACCTCCCCTCGCCACTCGACACAAAACCCGTGCAGGGCAAGCATCCGAAAACACAAGCCGTCGAAGAGCGCAGCAGCGACACCGCCGGCCCACTCTCCGCACTCGCATTCAAGCTCGCCGCCGAAAAATTCGGCGACCTCATATTCGCACGAATATACTCCGGAAGCCTCAAGACAGGCGACCAGGTAAACAACGCAACCAAAGACAAAAAAGAGAGAATCGGCGGCCTCTGGCGAATGCACGCCGACGCGCGCGCCAAGATCGACTCGGCCGCCGCCGGCGACATCGTTGCAATATCCGGAATGAGATTCACCACCACCGGCGACACCCTCTGCGCCAGAGCCAAGCCCATCGTCCTCGAGAGCATGGAATTTCCGCAGACGGTCATCTCCATGGCCATCGAGCCAAAGACATTCGCCGACAAAGACAAACTCGCCGAAGCCCTCGCCCGACTCGCAAAAGAAGACCCAACCTTCACACAGAAAACAGACCAGGAGACCGGCCAGACAATAATCAGCGGAATGGGAGAGCTTCACCTCGACGTGCTCAAGCATCGAATGCTCGAAGACTACGGCGTAGACGCCAACGTAGGCAAGCCGCGCGTGGCCTACCGCGAAACCATCCGCGCGGCCGTTACCGCACAAGCCGAACACATCCTGCAGGCAGGCACACGCGGCCAATACGCACTCGTAAAACTCAGGATAGAACCCCACAACTGCATCAGCGGCGTCGAGTTTCAGTGCGAGGCCGGCCCCGACCAGGTGCCCAGGGAATACGTCGGCGCAGTTGAAGAAGGCGTCAGAAGCGCAGCAGAATCGGGATGGGCAGCCGGATACCAGATGGTCAACATCAAAGTAACGCTCGCAGGCGGATCCTTCCACGAGGTCGACTCGTCCGACATTGCATTCACCGCCGCCGCAGTCAAGGCATTCCGCCAAGGCATCGACAAAGCCGGCGCCAAACTCCTCGAGCCGATCATGCGCCTCGAAGTACTCGTGCCCGAAACGAACGTCGGCGACATCATCAGCGACCTCAACGCAAGGCGGGCCGAAATAGGCGAAATGGGCCTCCGATCAGGCGTCTGCGTGGTCCGGGCCACAGCACCCCTCTCCGAGCTTTTCGGCTACGCCACAACCATAAGATCGCTCAGCCAGGGCAGGGCCACATACACCATGGAGCCATTCGACTACACCGAAGTTCCGGCACAGATGGCAAAAGCCATTATCGGATAGGCACATCGCAAAGAAAACAGTGAACTGATAAGCGGTTTCAGACGTAAATTTCACTTGACTTTTAAGGGTTTTCTGTTACAATATAGAATTCTCTGCTTCTCACCCGGAAGCTGATGACATACCAGCGAACGCCCGCTGCGGAATGCGGGCTTATTGAGCCTTAAGGAGGCTTTCAGATGGCAAAGGATATATTCAAGCGGACCAAGCCGCACGTGAACATCGGCACGATCGGACACGTCGACCACGGCAAGACCACCCTCACCGCCGCCATAACACAAGCCCTCGCGTCGAAAGGCTTTTGCGCCATGCGATCGTTCGACTCGATCGACAACGCCCCCGAAGAAAAAGCACGCGGCGTAACCATCAACACCGCCCACGTCGAATACGAAACCGAAAACCGGCACTACGCCCACGTCGACTGCCCCGGCCACGC
>JABMSA010000337.1 GCA_013202185.1 Planctomycetota bacterium | reverse complement strand
CTTCTCCAGGTACGTACTGTGCCGTACTAGCTTATAAGACTCACAGAGAAGGACGTATTTGGTTGTTACACGCAAGGCAGGCCACCTGTTTCTTCGCAACCGCCCTGCTGCTGCTGACGGCAGGCGCGTGCAGCTCGCACCCCACGCGCATCGACGCGTGGCCCATCTACTACCACGATGAAATCGGCGACAAGAAAACGACGGACATCCTCTGGCCAATCGGCGGCTCCCGAACCGAGTCCACCAACTCGATAGCCGGAGCCTGGCCGCTGGTGACCGTCCGTGGAGACACAAGCCCATACAGCGCCGACCAATACTCACTTCACAGCATCTTTCCGTTTTTCGTGCACCGCAAAGACAAAGCATCGGACAAGACCTGGGTGCTGCCGTTTTACCTGCGGACCAACAAGCTCATGGCCGACGGGCGCCGCAATATCGACCACATGATTTTTCCGCTCTTCTGGTGGGGAACCAGCCCCCCCGAGGAAAAGTACTTCGCGTTTTTTCCGTTCTACGGAACCATCCGCAGCCGCCTCGCACGCGACGAAATCTTCTTCGTGATGTTCCCTATCTACGGCAGGAGCAAGCTCAAGGGGCACGTGGCAAACAACGTGCTATTCCCACTGATCGCATGGACGTATGGCGGGGATCGCAGATCGTCGAGGGTGCTGCCATTCTATTCGCGTTTCAAGGTAGCCGGCGAGCCCGAAATCTGGTCGATACTATGGCCGTTCATCCACTTCTCGAGATCCACCGGCGAAGAACGCCTGCCCAGAAACTACTTCTACTTCTTTCCGTTGCTCGGCTGGGACCGCACGATGACGCAACACAAGTGGACGGCCCTGTGGCCGTTTTTCAGCGGCGGAACGAAGCCCGGCACCGATTATTACCAGTGGATCGGCCCCTGGCCCATCGTGAGATTCCAGAAAGACAGGGGCCTGCTCAGACGCCAGATTTGGCCCTTTTACGGTTACCTGTATCAGTACAAAGGCACCACCCGCTATATCATGTGGCCGGTCTACCGACACTACTATAAAGACACTGAGAAGTTCAGACAACGAGAGTGGTTCATCCTCTACCTCCTGCAAAACAAGATCTACTACGACAAGATCACCGGTCAGGAGCAGATACGCAGGATGTTCTGGCCGTTTTTCCGATACTTCAAGAAAGGCGACGGATCGAAACACTTCATGGCATTCTCGCTGCTGTGGTACTGGAACGAACGTGGATTCGAGAGAAACTACTCGAGGTTCTGGCGTATCTTCGAATACGTAAAGAACCCCGATGCCGACGAAACCTCGTGGCGGTTTGTTTGGCGGCTGATACGATACGACAGGGTCAAGAACTACCGAACGTTCAACGTGCTGGGCCCGCTGTTTCGATATGAACACGAGGATGACGTGCAAACAAGGTACACCATTCTCGGAGGCCTGCTCTCCGTAGGCAAGCGCGGAGGCGCACCCGTGTTCAAGCTGCTCTACATTCCGTTCGCAAGCGGAGCCGAACCCAAGGAAGCGGGTGCGTCGTCCCGCTGACGCGCCTGGAGCAACGTACATTGGCGAATCATCTATTCATAGCCGCTCTCGGCAGCAAGGTGCTCGCCGGACTTCGAGGCGCGGGCTTCAACTTGGTAATCCTGCTTCGAACGCTGTCGTACATCTCGAGTGTTTTCTCGCGCAGCAGCGAGATCCTGCGCCAGATGTACATAACCGGTGTGGCAAGCCTGCCTGTTACGCTTCTCGTTGCGCTTTTCACGGGGATGGTCTTGGCCCTGCAAACGGGTATCGAGCTGATACAATGGGGCATCCAGGACAAGATCGGCTCGATTGTCACTATATCGATGAGCCGCGAGATGGCGCCGATATGGACGGGCATAATCCTCTCGGCCCGCGTGGGCTCCGGAATGGCCGCCGAGATCGGTACGATGCAGGTGTCTGAAGAGATCGACGCCCTCGAGGTGATGTCGATCGACCCCGCCCGCTTCCTGGTGCTGCCGAGGCTTGTGGCCCTTGCGATAATGGCGCCCATCCTCACCATCTTCGCCAACGTAGTGGGCGTGATCGGCGGATCGATCGTGGGCTACAATCAGATCGGAGTTTCTTACCACACGTATTTTCAAAACGGCATGGAATCGCTCGAGATCAAAGACATTTACACCGGGCTGATCAAGTCGGTCGTTTTTGCCGTCGTCATCGTTACAGTAGGATGCGGCCAGGGAATGAAAGCCTCCGGCGGGGCCGAAGGCGTGGGCAACGCCACGCGCAATACCGTCGTGATATCGCTGATACTGATAATTGCGTTCAACTACTTCATCACGAGCATTGCACGATGGATAACGTGATAGAGATCATCGACGTTCACAAGAAGCTCGGCGCCAACCCGGTACTCGTCGGGATGAACCTGACCGTGCGCCGTGGCGAAACGATGGTCATCATCGGCCGAAGCGGCATCGGCAAGAGCGTTACTCTCAAGCACATCATCGGGCTGCTCGATCCTGACAGCGGCAGGGTCATCGTCGACGGAATCGACGTGCCCGGCGCCAATCGCAAGACCCTCCTCAAGCTGCGGTCGAAAATGGGCGTGCTGTTTCAGGGGGGGGCGCTCATCCACTGGATGACGGTTAGCGAAAACGTCGCCCTGTCGCTGCGCGAGCTCGGCGGCTACACCGAAAAACAAATCCGCGCAACCGTGCGCGAAAAGCTCGATCTCGTCGAGCTCAGAGGCGCCGGAAACCTCACCCCCGACAAGATAAGCGGCGGCATGCAGAAACGCGCCGCACTCGCGCGGGCGATCTCGCGCGACCCCGAGATCATCCTTTACGACGAGCCCACCGCCGGGCTCGACCCCGTAATCGCCCACTCGATCAACGATCTGATCCTGAGCCTCCAAAAGAAGCTGGGCGTGACTGCGGTGGTAGTAACGCACGACATGAGCAGCGCCTATCAGATCGCCGATCGCATAGCAATGCTCCACGAGGGCAGGATAATACAACAGGGAACACCTCAAGAAATACGGATTACAACAAACCCCGTGGTAAGGCAGTTCATCGAAGGAGCCCCCTCCGGGCCCCTTACCGATGAAGTGCCATGGACATCGACAAGCGACTAGCACGCAACGCCGCCCGCCACCGATGCCGGAGTGCAAAAGAATGAAAGCAACAAAAGAAGTTCTCGTTGGCACGGTGTTCCTCGCCGGAGTCATAACCCTGGCCATCTTCACGATCATCGTCACCGACTACAACCCGTTCCGCGAGAAGATCATGTGG
>JABMSA010000336.1 GCA_013202185.1 Planctomycetota bacterium | reverse complement strand
GCCTTCGAGATATGGTATGCTGTTACTGGTAAACGACTTTCAGGCTTCTCGGCGGGCCTTCCCCAGCCGCCTGTTAACCACCAGGTTGATGGTTCGCAACCCCGAAAGCAACCCTGCCGAACTGCCGCCTGCGAGGGATCGCCGCTATGGCAGTAGACGATACGCTTACCCAAGAGATAGTACGGCGCATTCTGAATGTCGCCACGCCCTCCAAGATAATCCTCTTCGGATCCGCAGCAACGGGTAAGATGACCCGCGATAGCGACGTGGATATCCTTGTCGTCGAATCCAGCCCGCGTGATCGCCGGCAAGAGAGCGTGCGCATTCACGACGCGCTGCGCGGCCTTGGATACCCCTTTGACATCATCGTCATCTCTACCGAATGGTTCGAGGAGAGCAAGGCCGTCATCGGCGGCATCGCGTACCCGGCGAACAAATACGGGAGGGTACTCTATGAGGCCGCCTGAGGAGGTCAAGAAGGAGATCGTCTGCCAGTGGCTCGCCAAGGCCGAACAGGACATGGAGGCGGCCCAGGCGCTGTTCTCAGAGAAACGGCGGCTCCTCTTCCCTTCGTGCTTCCACTCCCAACAGGCCGCCGAGAAGTATATCAAGGCCTACTTGACTTGGCACCAGACAGAATTCCCCAAGACGCACGTTCTCGGGGAGCTGCTCGACTTGATGGGCGAGACAGACGATGCGCTGGCGAAAAGCCTGAGCAGCGTAACGTTGCTCAACCCATATGGCGTTGAAGTCCGCTATCCCGGAGACATTCCCGAGCCGACGTTTGCCCAAGCAGAGGAAGCACTGCGGCTTGCCCGGGCGACGCGGGATGCCATACTGCAGTCACTTCCGCCACTCAAGTGCCCATGAATGGAGTATAGCAAGTCCCATTGACCATTTTCCGGCGCGGCAAGGAAAAACATGGAAAAATACGCCGCATCAACTCCGCGCAAAATGTTCTGGTCCACCGAAGTAGGAGGAACGTCAAAGTGTCCCGAATGTGGCGACTGGCTGGAGCCGGATTCTCACTCTTACCTGATGATGATTCGTGACCGGCGTGACGTTCATCCCTTTGTGGTTGGCTCGCAAGGCGGCCATTTCTGCCCCCAGTGCCCCAGCGTCGTGCTCGACAGAGACGCTTTCCTTGATTACGCTTCCGTTGTGCACAGAGGTGACGCCGCGGAATTCGTGGTTGTCGGATTGATTGACTCGGATGCTGTTCCGGAGGACAAGAGGCACGTTCCATTTGGCGACGATAATCCTATTCCTCTCGTGAAGTTCACGAACATCCGTAGCCGAAGGGAATCCAAGGGTTCGGCAGGATCGAAAATGAGTCGACGGCTTAATCGGCGGCGGAAGAAGAGACGCTGATCGCCAAACCCGCTGTCAACCGCAGAGGAGACAAGAACCTCTTGGGCAAGAAGCACACAAAAATGCAGGCCGACTCGTTCGTACCCCCGCCCACAAGCCCGTTGGACGCGGCTCAGGAGATCATATACGACGCTTGGGAAGCAAAAAGCGCGAGTCGGCGTATTTCGCTTGCGAAGAAGGCGCTGCAGATTTCGCCCGATTGTGCCGACGCATACGTGCTGCTCGCCGAGCAAACGGCCAGAACGTTTGAGGAGGGCATTGAACTCTATGGGAAAGGCGTGGAGGCGGGCGAGCGCGCCCTCGGAAAGGAATGCTTCCGAGAATACGAAGGTCACTTCTGGGGCTTCCTGGAAACGCGACCATACATGCGTGCCCGCGCCGGGCTGGCCCGGTTCTTGTGGCTGTCCGGAGAAAAAGAGGATGCTGTTGGCCACTACAAGGACATGCTCCGGCTGAATCCCGGTGACAACCAGGGCATCCGCCATGCATTGATGACGCACTTGCTCGACTTGCGGCGTCTCGACGATGCTGAAAAGCTGCACCGTCAATACGACGATGACGGGATGGCCGATTGGGCGTATTCGCGGGCACTGCTGCACTTCCTCAAGGAGGGTGCGTCGTCCACGGCCCACGAGGCGTTGAAGACCGCCGTCGCCACCAATGCTCACGTCCCCCAGTTTCTGTTCGGCAAGAAGAAAGTCCCGTCCCCCCTGCCGTCGTACTACGGCTTCGGCGATGAGAATGAGGCCGTCCTGTACCTCGTCGACAACGCAAAGCTCTGGAGACAGATTCCCGGCGCGTTGGACTGGCTGGAATCGAACACGCGATAGCAAATGGTTAGCCAGACCTTCCGCTGCGCCATGTACACCCGCCAATCCGCCTTAGACGACGGCAAGTCAATCCGGCCCGGCCGCCATCAGCCTATCGTCTCGAGGAAGCTCTTCGAACAGGCTCGTGCCCAAGTCGATTGTCGACGCACGACGCGCCGAACACGCAGCACCACAGGGATTCCGTGGCCGTTGCGCGGTAAGCGTAGGTTGGAGGTGGGACGGACAGTCCGGAACGCGGGTCCGGGCTCCCGTCATCGCTTGGGTGGATGGAGTTTTCGGGAGGGACAGTACGTGTTCGACCTGTGCGGATGACGGGAGCGCATCTGCCGGCCCCGGAATGTACGGCTACCCGATTGACATAGGCGACATTTAAGTTGTTAGAAGAAAACGACTTACGCGGGAACCTTCCGCCCGCCTACGGGCACTAACACCCGTGAAAACGGAGTCGGTGCGCCGGGTGCAGCAGGGGGCTGTGTTCCTGTGTTCAGGGCCGAAGTGCCCGAAGAAGGAGTTGATTATGAAGCGGATCGGTGTTGCGTGCGCAGTGTGTATGATTGTGTTGCTGGTGGCCGGGCAGGCTTTCTCCGGGAAGAACGTCCCGCCGTCAGAGACCGTGGCTATTGTCGTCTCGCCCAATGTGCTCGTGATCGGCGTGCCGGGAGCTTGCGTCACGGTCCACACGAACCTGCCGTATGGATCGGTGGTGGCTGACTCGGTAGAACTCAGCGGCGTTCCCGCCTACCTCACGAAAGCCGACAACCTCGGCTGCTTCGTCGCGAAATTCGAGCGAGATGCCATCGAGGCGATCGTCGCCCCCCCCAGCGCCACCCTCACACTCACCGGCGTGAAGACGGACGGCGAAGCCTTCGCCGCGTCTGATACCATCGGCGTGAAATGACATCAGGCCGCATTCAACGCCGGGCGAGTCAGCCACCGTGTTGGCTCGCCCGGCGTTGTGTATGCCGAGCATGCAATACAGCTCGGAGGTGAAAGTCCTGTCCCTGACGAAAACTCCATCCTTGTTGATTCCACAAGACGCCCGTTGACTCGACCGGAGCATGAAGCGCGTCCCCCTCACTGGCACAATCCGGGGCTCTGACATCCCTTGGGTGGATCGGGTTTTCGGGAGGGACAGCTTCTTAACCCAAGTTAAACAGTTACCCCCCCATCAGAACTTGTTTTTCACTTTTTCTGCACCTACTTCGCCGCCATCCGGCGATTGGAGG
>JABMSA010000335.1 GCA_013202185.1 Planctomycetota bacterium | reverse complement strand
TATGACATTCTAACACAGGCATGAGGAATTTCAAGGGGCTTTCGGCGGGCGCTGAACACTGTTGTTCAGAGATCGCCGATTTTTTTCAAAATCGGGCGTTTTTTTTGTCCTGGGCTGATGAGAGGGGATCGCCGGGGGATTGGGCATTGTGTGTGCCTGCGGTACGCCAGGCCGCCCCTGTACGCAGGCGCGTTTTGTGCGGGTTGCGCGGCGGTTCGGAATAGAGCCGTCATCTTGTCACGATTGTGGCTTTGGCGGCTGTCAGGCTCTTTGATTTGGCTGTCAGCTCGATCCGGCCGCTTTTCTCTGTGGATTTTATGACGACGAGGCAGCGCCCGTTGTGGGCTGTGCGCT
The DNA here is from genome assembly GCA_013202185.1 of Planctomycetota bacterium. Taxonomy (GTDB): domain Bacteria; phylum Planctomycetota; class PUPC01; order JABMSA01; family JABMSA01; genus JABMSA01. The sequence continues at coordinate 9,820 of JABMSA010000335.1, read as the reverse complement.
TTTTGGCCTGGAATGGCTCGATGCTTTTCTGGTCGCCGTTGCCGACGCCGACTATCCGGCCGGGTCCCTTGACTGCGAAGCGTATTTCATTGTCGGCGTTGGGATGCAGCGTGCCTTTGTTGTCGAGCACCTCCACGGTGACGAAAGAGAGGTCGCAGCCGTCGGCGGCGATGGTCTTGCGGTCGGGTGTGAGCCGTAGCTTTGCGGGATCGCCGGCGGTGCGGAGGGTTTGTGCCGCGACTTTCTTGCCGTTTCTGTAGCCGATTGCCTCGAGTGTGCCGGGCTGGTAGGGGATGATCCAGGTGGCCATGTGGTATGAGGCGCGGGAGGTGGTGCTCCTGCCGATTATCTTGCCGTTGAGCCGCAGTTCTACTTCGTCGCACGCGGAATAGACGTCGATGTGAACATCGTCATTGTATCCGGCAAAAACGCTGCGTTCGGCATCGGGCCAGGTCCAGCTATTCTTTGCCGCGGGCCAACCCCAGGGGCTGAGCTTGAAGGCTTCGCCGCCGGCGAGGCGTTCGCGCACGGCGATGTGCAGCTCGGTGCCGTTGTCCCAGAGGATGTCGCGATAGTATGACCGGGTCTTCTTGAAGCCGCAGATGTCCACTTCGCCGCAGCATGCGGTGTTGACGGGGTATTTGCTGTAGGCGTCTTTTGCCTGGCCGATGCCGGACTCGCCGATGTAGTCCATGCCGGTCCAGATGAACTCGCCGATGATGTGCTTGTTTTCTGTTGCTCTGGTCCAGGTATGGAAGGCGTAGAGGGAGAAGGTCTCGGATCCCAGGATGCAGCGTTTCGGAAATTTCTCGTGGTCGGAGGCGTAGAGGTCGTCCCTGTAGTTGTAGCCGCAGACGTCGAGTGCTTCCCAGAGCTGGGGCGTCCACGGTCCCGGGTGGGCGCCGTAGCCGACGGGTCGGGTGGGGTCGAGTTTTCGGATGAACTGCGCCATCTTGGCGGCGGTCCTGGCGCCTTTAAGCTTGCCCTGCTCGGGCACTTCGTTGCCGATGCTCCACAGGACAATTGACGGGTGGTTGCGGTCACGCAGGACCATGCTTGCGAGGTCGTCGCGCCGGCACTGCTTGAAGTAGTCCTTGTAGCCGTACTTGAGCTTGCCTTCTTCCCATTCGTCGAAGGCTTCATCCATGACTACAACGCCCAGGCGATCGCAGGCATCGAGAAACTCGGCCGACGGGGGGTTGTGGCTTGTGCGAATGGCGTTGGCGCCGATGGACTTCATCAGCTCGATCCGCCGCTCTTCGGCGCGGTCATAGACGACCGCCCCGAGGCAGCCGTTGTCGTGGTGCAGGTCCACGCCCTTGAGCTTGAGGTGCCGGCCGTTGAGGAAGAAGCCGTTGTTCGGATCGAAGCGGAACGTGCGGATGCCGAAGGTTGTGGTGAGGTCGTCCTTGAGCTTGCCGCCGACCTTGACCTGGGTGACTGCCTGGCAGAGCGCGGGGGAGTCGACGCTCCACAGAGACGGCTGCTTTACGATTATTCGCTGAACGAACTTGCCCGCCGCGCCTGCGCGAATCTTCTTTGTGTTTTCCGCAGAGCCGACGGTCTTTCGGTCGGGGCCCACGATGCGGGTGACGAGGGTGACGTCTGACGCGGAATCGGTTTCGTTCTCGACGCTGGTTTCGATGTCGATCGTTGCCGCCGAGTTTGTTGCCTTGACCGTCGACACAGCGGTGCCCCAGTGTGAGACGTGGAGGTTATCGGTGATGGTGAGCCAGACGTGGCGGTAGATGCCTGATCCCGAGTACCAGCGGGTGTTGGGGCGTTTCGAGTTGTCGACCTTTACCGCCAGCACGTTCTCTTCTTTGCCGAACTGCAGACGAGGAGTGAGATCAAAATGGAAAGCGGTGTACCCGTAGGCGTGGGTGCCGAGCTCGTGGCCGTTGATCCAGACGGTGGCGTTCATATAGACGCCGTCGAACTCGACTATGACGCGCTTGCCGCGGTGTTCTTCGGGGAGGGTGAAAGTCTTTCGATACCATCCGCGCCCGCCGGGGAGATACCCGCCGCCGGAGCCTCCCCGGTCCTTGGGGTCGAAGGGGCCCTCGATGCTCCAATCGTGCGGCAAGTTGAGCTTGCGCCATTTCGAGTCGTCAAAGGGAACCTTGTGTGCGTTCGGTGCGTTGCTCTTGAGGAAGCGCCAATTCTGCTCGAACCTTTCTCTGATTCGTTTTCCTGCCATCACATTGTCTCCTTGTGTTGCATCGCCAGCCGGGGGCCGTGGTAGGGACGAAGATGAAAAACCACGAATGGACACTGATGCCCACGAATAGGCCCGTCCGCCATAGCCCGGCGACGGCGGGAACGCTGTTCTTGCTGGTCTTCCATTTGTGTCCATTCGTGTTCATTCGTGGTTCAAAGGGGCTATGTTCTTGCCTGGAGTATTCGCCATTTGATTATAGGGCCGCCCGCCCTACTCTCCTTCGGGTTGCACGTCGTCGAGGCTCTTTACATCGGACAGGAATTGCCAGTCGCCGTGCTTTCGCGAGTATCTGCAGATGCCGTGGTTGGTGGCGGCGTAACACCAGTATTCGTACATGCGCATGCCTTGCACTCGGAGGTCGCCGGTCATGCCGTGGAGGGCCTCGAAGAGCTCGAAGCTGGTGACGCGCTCGAACTCGTCGACACGCACGAGGAAGCCGTCGGCCGGTGACGCCCACATGCAGTTGCGGTAGGGATCGAGGAATATTTCTTTCACCTTGCGGCCGGTCATCCGTTCGATCTCGTCTTTTGTGAGTGGCCAGATTCGCTGGTAGTGACGTGTGAGCGCGAGTGTGTCGTGCTGCATCAACGATTCGGAAACCTGCGCGAGGTTGAGGTCTGCGCTTTGCGTAAGCGGCTGTAGGAGCTTGCGGGCCTCGTTGTGCTCGCCTTTTTCCATCAGCTCGACGGCCTCGAGATACGACATGAATTCGGCGTCCGGCTCCGGGCGCGGGTCCTTGACGTATCGCGCGTAGCACGTCACGCGATTGCCCTCGAGGGCGACGATCGTGCCACGGCTGTTGATCGAGGCCGAGAACGCATTCGCTGTTATTTGCATCAGGTAGGCGCCGTTCTTGTCGAAGACCTTGATCCGGCGGAGGACCGGGTCGACGATGATTATCGACTGATTGGAGACGTCGAGGTCGACAAGGCAGAGCGCCTGCCCGGGCCCCATGCCGGTGCCGCCGATTCGGCAGCGCTCGGTGAGGTCGGGCTTCAGCATCACGATTTGGTTGTCGCCGACCAGCCCTACGAACAGGTTTTCGTCTTTGTCGGCGGCCATGCCGGCGATCATGGCGTCGCGGCCGCACTTCAATTCCATGAACTTCACCGTGTCGGCGTTCTTGTTGATCCTGCTGATGTGGCGGAGGCGGTCAGACATATAGGCATCGCCGCCGCCGAGCTTGCGGAACAGGGTATTGCCCCAGGGGCTCTTGTTGCGGTGCATGGTAACGATTTGCCCCAGGTATTCGCCTTGAGGGCTGAAGCTGAACACAATGCCGAAATTGGCGAAGTGGAACCTGCCGTCGTAGTCGACATCCAGCGACGTGGCAAAATCGGCCTTCGCTTCGGCGATCCGAATCTGTCGCACCTCCTGCATGAGCGGGTCAAACCTGTCCACGCCGCGCATGTGGATTCTTGGCCCGGCCCAGCCGCGAGTGTTCCTTGCGCTCGCGTCTACAACAGAGGCATAAAAAGCATCGTCGCCGGCTTTCTGCACACGTAGGTACGCCTCGTCGTCTGGAACGGGTATGCTCCACACCCGCACGTAAACAAACGGGCTGCGATCGGTTGTGAATGCCTCGGAGGGCTTCGCGGCGGCGGCCGATGCAAGCCACTTTGCATAAACGCGCTCGTCGCTGAGTTTCCTGTTGAGCAGGGCCAACTGCACCAGGTCGTCGAACGACTTGTTCTTGATGGCTGCGAGCTTGACGATACGCGTTTCAATGGTGCGTTCCAACTCGGCGTCGAACGCCCACGATTGCGCGGACGAGAGCATGCTGCAGAGCGCGCACACGCTAACGAGTAACAAGCGCCTTGCCGTTTTCCTTCTCATAAGTTATCTTCACACGCGAGACCATGATGCCGTTCTTCTCGGTGGAGATGGCAATGTATGGCCCGTTCAGCGGTCGGACGTCTTCGAATTTCAGCCAAAGCCTGCGGTCTACGTAGAAGCGGATCTCGTTGCCTTTCTTTTGCACCTTAAGGTGGAACCAGCGGCGATGCACGTGTTCGGATCGTGCATGCTCGAAGTCCTTCCACAAGGTTGCGTCGACGTGCGATGCCTCGGATGCCACGCTGACGCCGTTTCGGAGGATTTCGGCCGGGCGATCGATGAAGCCGTAGACGCAGGTGTACCCGCGGCCGGGCTTCATCTCGTCGGCGGCGACGGTTATTCGGAAGTTGATCGGAAAAGCGTAGTCCTTCGGGAACACGCCCAGCAGCATGCACGCGATGTAGGCTTCTACGGTGTAGTCGCCTTCAAACTTGTGCTTGTTCCAAAGCTCGGCCCCGCCCTCTCTGTTCACGCCACTGAACCAGTTGAACTTCGGGTCGCAGGTCCAGCGCGGGCGCAGTTCCCAAGTGCCGCCGGCAAACCAGTCTGCCGGCGCGCGGGTGAAAGGATAGTCGAGAAGTTTCTCGGTCGAGAGGCTGAAGGCTTCGCTCACGTCGCCCTTGGTGCAGCGCCCGAAGTGGAACGCGCGATAGCCCGCCGGCAGCGCCTCCTTCAGCAGTGCTTCGTCGCCCAGGCGCAGCTCTACGTTTCCGTCGGCGGCCACGATGGCAAGCCTTTCGGGCTCTTTCTTCTGGCGGCGACCGGCCACGCGCTTACCGACCTTGAACGCAGCAACGTCTCGCCAGCCGGCCGTCTGATCGAACGAGCAAACGATCCTGTAGCCTTGCTTCAGGTCATCGGTTTCCGGAGCCAGCAGCAGCGCAACGGTTCCGCGTGAGGGTGCGCCGTTTCGCGCATTCTGCCGTGGCGACCACGCAAGCGCACCGTCGTAATACACGCTGTCCGTCCAATCGATTCCGCCGCGATTCTCCCAGGCGCCTTCGTCGGTCGCCCATTGTTTCATTGTGGGCCTTTTCGTGAAAGATGCGGTGATGTTCTGCGCGCTTTCGGCCGCCAGGACCGTTCGCCTGAGCGCTTGTGAGTTGTCGTCTGCGAAGTCCTCCTCCGAGAGCCTCAGGCTGAAGACCTGGACATCGTCGAATCGGACTTCTCTGCCGCGCGCCTCGAGCCCGATGCCGCCGCACACTGCTCCCGGCAGGCTTTCGTCGAGCACCGGGACGTCGTCGATGTAGGCTCGGAAGCGCCCGCCGCGAATCAGGATCTTGATCCTGTACCATTGGTTGTGCAGGAAGCCGACCTCCTTGCCTGCGAGAGCCGTTCGCTGCCCGTTCCTCACGCTCACAAGCTCCGCCCTGCGGCTGCGGGGGTTGCACTCGAACAGGAAATAGTTGCGGGAGTCAAATTCGTAGAAGCGGAGCGCGGCGAGATCGTTGAGCGTCCCGAGCCGAACCGACGCGGCATAGATGTAGTTTTCCCAAAACCAGTAGCCGGCTGTGTAGATGCCGCGCCCATCGGCACGGCTCTTCTGGCACAGTTGAAAAACGGCGGTGCTGGTCTCCGGCCGGCCGGGGCCGAGCACGTACCATTCGCCACCGGCCGATGGGGTCCACGAGGCGTGGTCCGCCACGCGCTGCGTCGTATTGCGTACGGTTTGCGTTTCGCGCATGAAATCGTCGGTGAAGTATATCTCGCCGATTTCACGGAGGGCGCCGCCGCTGAGCTTGAGGTCGCCTGACGACCGCCACGCGAATGCCCCGGCGGCGAAGGTTCGGTCGGAGGCCGACAGCACGGGCGAGTCGCTGAGGAACACGCGGATGCTGTCGCCGCGCTTCTTGATCAGGAGGATGTTGGTGCCGCGCCGGAGGACGGAGCCGTCGCCGATGTTGTGCTCATCGAGCGGAGAAAACCGCCCCGCCTGCGATGTGCCCAGCGTGATCTTCTTATCGGACAGCTTCAGGAGGTAGCCGTTGCCTTCGGAGTCGGCGTGAAAGTAGATTTCACCTTCACCTTCGCCTTCGCCTTCGGCTGTCAGCTCGAGCTTGATGTTGAAGGAGCCCGTTCGGATAGCCCGCCGCCCGACGGACAGCTTGCCTTCCATCGCGAAGGACGAGCCGATCATCGCGGCAGCGATAGCGGCGCTCAGCAGAATTGTATCGAATCTCAAACTCATAGCGTCGTTACTTTCACATCATATTATTGCAGAACGCGCGAAAAACTACAAATAACTTATTTGACAATGCCCCGGCGAAATAGTATAATCGTGTTGCCGGGTAGATCGGAGGTGCATAGAATTATGTGGCAGCTCTTGATGCACGAAGTTATGATGAGCGTATTCGCACTTGCAGGATTGGTGATAGTTGTGGCCCTCGTCGTGGGCGTTGCTGTGATGCTGTTTTGGCGCAAGCCAGACGAGTGAATTGGAGGTGCGTATGGGAGTCAGTCCTTTTGGCGTTATAGGTCTGTTGGTCATCTTGGGCTTGGGCTTGGTCGTGGGCGTTGCTGTGATGCTGTTTTGGCGCAAGCCCGACGAGTAGCCCTCCCCATCGGCATCGGCGTCCTGCCCTGCCGCTTCCTGCCATTTCTGAATTATTCCCGCCGAAAACCGATATTATGATTATAGCCATTTTGTCGGCTAAGGCCGCATCTTGCGCAGCAAGGCTGCGCCGTCAGGAGCATCAGCATGGATAGTGCGTCAAACGACATCCCCCGCCCGGAGTACCCTCGCCCAAGTTTCGTCCGAGAAGACTGGATCAACCTCAACGGAACGTGGGAGTTTGAATTCGACGGCTCTGACGTCGGCCTGGCCGAGCGCTGGTTTCAGGATCATCAGTTCTCGCGCAGGATCAGGGTTCCCTTCACGTTCGAAAGCGGCCTCAGCGGAATCAATGACACCTCGCCACGAGAAGTCGTGTGGTATCGAAAGAGGTTCCGACTGCCCGACGTTTACCGTGGCCGGCGCATAATGCTCAATTTCGGGGCGGTGGATTACAAGGGCACGGTGTGGGTAAACGGCAAACTGGTGGGCGAGCATCGCGGCGGCTTCACACCGTTTGGCTGCGACATCACCGAGTGCCTCAGGCGGGAGAACATCGTGGTGGTGCGCTCCGAAGACAGGCTCAGCAAGGCCCAACCCCGAGGCAAGCAGCACTGGGAGCCCGGCTCGTCGGGCATCCACTACACGCGCGCAACGGGCATCTGGCAGACGGTATGGCTCGAGCCGCTATCCGCGTTTCATCTCACGAGCGTCCGGTTCTATCCGGACGTGGAAAAGTCGAGGGTGAAGGTTGTCGTCGGGGTGTCGGGCCGCACCGACGCCACTCAAATCAAGGCGCGGTTCAGCAGCGGCGGCCAAGCCCACGCAGATATCATGATGCCGGTATCGGGCGATGAAACGACCCTCGAGATCTGGTTGAAGGAGCCAAGGCTTTGGAGCCCGGCCCAGCCGAATCTCTACAATGTTGTAATCGAGTTGCACGAGAACGGAAAGGTTCACGACCGCGTGCTGTCGTATTTCGGTATGCGAAGCATAAGCATCGACGGCGGCCGACTGCTGCTCAATGGCCGGCCGTGCTACCTTCGATTCGTTCTCGACCAGGGCTACTACCCCGACGGCATCTACACGGCGCCAAACGATGAAGCATTCAAGCGCGACGTTGAAATGGCAAAGGCTCTCGGGTTCAACGGCGTACGCAAGCACCAGAAGATCGAGGATCCGCGCTATTATTACTGGTGCGACAAGCTCGGCCTGCTGGTATGGGGCGAGATGGGCAACTCGCACGAGTTCACCGACACCAGCGTCGCCAACTTCGCGGTCGAATGGCCACAGGTGATCAAGGCCAATTTCAACCATCCCTCGATCATCACCTGGGTACCGTTCAACGAGAGTTGGGGCATCGACGGCGTGCAAGACCGCGACCGCCCGCAGGAGTTCGTCGGCCAGATCGTCGCCTACACGCGCTCGCTGGATCCAACGCGGCCGGTTGTGGACAACAGCGGCTGGAGCCACGTCGACACCGACATCGTCGACCTCCACGAGTACAGCCAGGACGCCGATCGCATCCACCACACACTATCGAGTATCTCGCCTGCTTGCGCGGCTCTGCCGACCTGCTCGCACGAGATGCCCGCGATGGCCGAGGGCTTCACCTACAGCGGGCAGCCGGTTGTGCTCAGCGAGTACGGCGGAATAGCACTGCACACAGACACCCGCGATGATGCATGGGGATATGGCGAGGCGGCCTCGAACACAGCCGACCTCACCGAGCGATACCGCGACCTCACGGAGTCGATCGTCCGCAACAAGTTTATTGCGGGCTACTGCTACACCCAACTGTATGATGTGGAACAGGAAATGAATGGCCTGCTGACGTCGGACCGGCAGCCGAAGGTGGAAGTAGAAACGATCGCAAAGATCAATCAGGAGGGGTAGGGTCGGCGGCGTTTGCTACTTCTCCTTTGCTTCGTCCCCGCCCGCCGGGCGTTTCGCCGCGTCGATCTTCTCGAGTATCGCTTTCCTGCTCAGCAGCCCTCTCACGCGATCAGTTTCCCTGCCGTCGGCGGCAAAGAATATGCGTGTAGGATAGGCGCTGATACTGTAGCGAAACTTGACGCCCGGACGCTCGTCGCCGTCTACCGTCACGACGTTTACGTCCGGCAGCTCCTTCTTCAGATCTTCAATAATCGGGGCCAGTATCTTGCAGGGGGGGCACCACGAAGCGGTGAAGTCGACGACAGTAACCTTACCTGAGGCCCGTGCCTTGTCGAGCGGGTTGTCCGTCGCCAGGCGGTGCTGCTTTTCGGCCCAGGCCTTGTTCACGGCCACGACCACCTTCTTCGCCACCTCCTCCCTGAACTTCGCTGCCGCTGCGCCCTGCTTTCCGCGCAGCAGATGCATTCGAATGTTTTCCTTTACGTCCTTGAGTTCCGCCCCGTCCAGCGCCCCCTTGAGTTCGTCGTAGGCCGCCGTGATCTCCTCGTCCGACACGGTGACCTTGCCGGTCACCTCAGACATCATCCTCAGGATGATATCCCACTGGCTCTCTTCGCCGGCGACCATTCCCCGCCTCGCGGCTTCCGCGACGAACGCCTCCCGCTGGAGCATCTGTCCAAGCAGGAAAGGCTTCGTCATCTCGTAGAGCTTTCGATCCTTCTCCGGCGCGTTCATGATGAGCCTTGCCATGTCTTTGGCCGTGATGCTCTTGCCGTTGACCTTTGCAACGACATCGGGGGGCATATCCTCGAGGGCCGCCGTCTTCAACGGCCCGATATCGAACGTGAAGTACACCTCGCCGGCTGGTTTGGGTTTCTCGCCGGCGGCATCGGTCTCCTCTGCCGCAAGAGCCGGCGCCGCGATGAGCACCGCAACAATCAGCAGCGTTGTCGACAAGTATTTCATTCGATGATCTCCGATTTGAGCACCCGCGGCATCACGGTCGGCCCAACAAACAAGCTTCCGTCCCACACATCATCATGCTACCATTCTTCGGCGGCTTTTGCAAAGAGATAACAACATCGTCCGGCCCGAATTCACCATCACGTCTTCCCCCTTGGGTGTGATCCAGGATCGCCCGACGCGCGCCGCCACGCGCGATTTCTCCATTTTTCATGTTGACCTCAGCGTGGCCGAATGTATAATTTAGAGTTTGCTCGATTTCGAAAAGACACGAACACTCGAGTCTCGGGCGCCCCGCGCCGCCCCGGACTGATGCAACGATGGAGAAAACAATGGGCCGACCTATCGAC
>JABMSA010000334.1 GCA_013202185.1 Planctomycetota bacterium | reverse complement strand
TCATCGAACAGGGCGATGGTGTTCTCGGGGGATACGTCGGGCTTGAGGTGGTGGTCGGGCCCGCAAATGTAGCCGCCGCCCTCGCCCAGCGCCCGGATGCAGCGCCGGACTTCAGTGCGGACCTCTTGCGGACGCATGAACGGCAGGCGCTGCGTATTGATCGCGCCGAAGAACGTGATGTGCCGACCGTACTCGCGTTTCAGTTGTTCCGGCGTAATGGGCAAGGTGTGCAGCTGCACCGTTTCCCATACATCGACGCCGATATCGATGAGATCCGGTAGGACCTCAAGGATGTTGCCACAGGCATGGAACCAGACGTATCTGCCGCGTGTCTTGGCAATCTCAAAGAGCTTGGCATAGCGTGGCTTCAGATACCGGCGCCAGTTGGCGGGATCGATCATCATGCCGCTCTGTGTCGCAAAATCATCCCCAAGCGTCAGGATCGGCATGGCATCGCCGCAGGCGTCCAACAACCGCTCGCAAAGGCAGTACGTATGGGCGAACACGCGGTCGATGACGGACTCGAACACGGCCGGCTTGATCATCATGGCCACCATGGCTTCCTCCATACCGAAGAGGTCGCAGACCCGACAAAAGAGGGGGTTCCATCCCGGTCCGCGCACGGCCAGTCTGTCGGCGAAGCTGCGTGCCGTGCGTGCGGCGCCGTCCACGTCGTAGGCTTCGGGGTCGGGCCATACGTGGCGCTCGACGTCCGCCAGCGTTGATGCGCAGGAGAAGGGGTACTTGCGCCACGTGGCGTAGTCGCCGGTGCGCGGCGTGTTCCATTCGGTGAATCCGATGCCGTCTCGCGGCTCCGGTCGCGGCCCCGTGTACGCCGCGCCCACGGCCACACCGTCGAGCTGCATGGCCCGCCGCGCGTCCGCCACGGGTACCCCCAGGTGGGCCGCCAGTGCTTCACCATTGTCAAACGCCATGCAGTCGATCGGCACACGGTCGCAAGGTTCATGGCGGATGGCGGCCAACTCGCGTTCGCGTCCATTCATTGCGTGCCCCTCTCAGCGCCCGGCGATCGGTAAGAACGAATAGATCAGCAGCAGCACTACAGACCAGTTTAGGGCGAATCCCGGGACAGATACAAGCAAGGGCCGTGAGATTTCAGGCCTTCTGTTGGGGCGTCCGATGTGGAATGTCCCGAGCTTTCCCATAGACTTCCCCAAGGCAGCGACGTAGAGTTCGGCTCATGGCGCCGTCCCGTCAAACCAAAGCCGAGCTCCTGGCGGAGCTGCAGGCGCTGCGCCGGCGCGTGGGCGAGTTAGAGTGCCAGCCGACCCAACCCTCCGGCGGCCCGTCCGACGCGTGCCGGTCAGTGCTGCTGGCCATGACCGACCTGGTGTTTGTGTTCGATGCCGACGGCCACTTCACGTTTACCAATGCTGCCGGAAGACAGGAGCAGCTCTTCTTAAACGCAGACCGGTTCCTCGGTCGGCACTACGCAGATGTACTGCCCGCCGCACTCGTCGCGCAGATGAACCAAGCCTTCGACCGCATGCATGCGACCGGCAAGAGCACCACCTTCGAGTACCCCATGGAACTACCCGCGGGCCTTCACTGGTTCGCGGCCTGCATCTCCCCCCTTCAAGTAGATGGCCGTTGCCGCGGATCGGTTGGCGTCGTGCGCGACGTCACCGAGAGACGGAACCTGGAGCAGACGGTTCTCGAGGTCGGCGAGAGGGAACGCCGGGCCATCGGCTACGACCTGCACGACGACCTCGGTCAGGATCTTTCCGGCCTACGCTACCTGTCCGACGTATTGGCCAAGTCGTTGCGCCACGCATCGCCGGCCGAAGCAGAAAACGCACGAACCATCAGCGAGGTGGCCGGCCAGGCCTTGATAAAGGTAAGGGACATCATCGAAGGCCTAAACCTTATCCAACCCGGCCCTGGCGGGTTGGCAACAAGTCTCAAGGTATTGACTGAGCATGTCGCAAGGTGGTCCGATAGCGTTCGTGTGCATCTGGACTGCGAAGAAAACGTACACGTGTCAAACGTGAACGTGGCCACCCAGCTCTACCGTATCGCACAGGAGGCCGCAACTAATGCCGCCAAGCACGCCGGGGCGACTCATATCCATATCCGCCTTTCCCAGGACAACGGTAACCTGGCTCTCGTCATCGAGGATAACGGCCGCGGCATACCCGAGCCCGCCACGCGACCAAAAGGCATGGGGCTCAGAATCATGCACTACCGCGCCCGTATGATCGCCGGTGCCCTGGATTTCTCCGCCGTCCCCAACGGCGGCACGCGCATCACCTGCACCTGCCCCTTTCCTTCCATGGAGCACCCCTCTGCCGAAGACCGGAC
>JABMSA010000333.1 GCA_013202185.1 Planctomycetota bacterium | reverse complement strand
GCCAGGATGTTCTCGACAGCACGTGGCCGGTCACGTGGTTCACGGTCGACCCGAAAGGCACCACCAACGTGAAGAACAGCGCTGACAATCCGCTGCCGTTCGACGTCATCACCGGCAGCGTCAACCTCGGCTGGCCAATACGCGGCGATGCCGACGGCAATTGTATCGTCAACGTGCTCGACATGCTGATAGTCAGGAACGCCTTCTTGAAAAGCATCTACAGCGACGACAACTGGAAAGCCGACGTCAACAATGACACCACTGTCGACGTGATGGATATGCTCGAGGTCCGAGACGCGCTCAAGAACGAATGTCCGTAACAGCGGATCGGCCGCAATCGGCTGTGCACTTCAGAGCCCGAGGCTGGGGAAAGACCCCCCGGCTTCGGGCTCTTGCCTTTCCCGGTTTTTTGCTCGCCCGTGTCACCCGGAATGCGATTATACCCACCGTTGCGGGAATGATCGGATTTTTGCCTTGTAACATGCCGTTTTTCTGTTAGAATTAGTGTTTCGTGTTCTGGTGCGATTTGCGAAGGATTACAAGATGAGAGTATGTGAGTTGTGCGGCAAGAGAACGAGGGTCGGCCGGCAGATCACCACGCGGGGCCTGCCCAAGCGCGTGGGCGGCGTCGGCCTGAAGATCACCGGGATCAGCAAGCGCCGCTTCAAGCCCAATATCCAGAAAGTGCGTGTGAAAATCAACGGCGGAACGAAGCGAATGCGCGTCTGCACAGCGTGCATAAGGTCGGGGCGCATAGAAAAGGCCGTTTGATCGCTCACACGTTAAAGCCCCGCCCCGGTCGGTGGGCGCTCCCGCTCCGATCGTCGTGCCGTCCGGAGCCCACATGAAACCGCAGAAGCCTGAAGACATTCAAGCCATCGAGCAGCTCGGAAACGCCCGCGACGCGCTGCGCGCGGAGGTCCGCAAGGTCATCGTCGGTCAGGACGAAGTCATCGAGCAGCTCCTCACCGCGATGTTTTGCCGGGGCCACTGCCTGCTCGTAGGCGTGCCGGGCCTCGCCAAAACACTCATCATCAGCACCATCGCACGCGTGCTGAAGCTCGAGTTTCGCCGAATACAGTTCACGCCGGATCTCATGCCCTCCGACATCACCGGCACACAGATCATAGAGGAAGACACCACCACCGGCAGGCGCGCCTTCCGCTTCGTGCGCGGGCCGATCTTCGGCAACGTTATCCTCGCCGACGAGATCAACCGCACCCCGCCCAAAACCCAAGCCGCCCTCCTGCAGGCAATGCAGGAATACCAAGTCACCGCCGCCGGCACCAGCTACGACATCGATTTGCCCTTCTTCGTACTCGCAACGCAAAACCCCATCGAGCAGGAAGGAACCTACCCCCTGCCGGAGGCGCAGCTCGACCGGTTCATGTTCAACATACTCATCACCTATCCCAGCCTCGATGAAGAGCGGGCCATAATAAAAACCACAACCTACGACCGTGATATCGAGCTTGATACGGTGCTGAGCGGGGCAGACGTCCTCGCCATCCAGAAGATCGTAAGGCGCGTGCCAGTGTCGGACCACGTCGTCGATTACGCCCTGAAGCTGGTAAGAGCCACAAGGCCCGACCTGCCCGACGCACCCGATTTCGTCAACGACTGGCTCTCGTGGGGCGCCGGCCCACGCGCCGCACAGTACCTTGTGCTGGGCGCCAAGGCACGCACAATCTTCCATGGCCGCTACAACGTCACCTGCGACGACATCCGCAAGCTCGCCATCCCCGTGCTGAGGCACAGGATATTCACCAACTTCAACGCCGACGCCGAAGGCGTCGACTCGGTCAAGATCGTCGAGATGCTGTTGAAAACCGTGGAAGAACCGTCGGAAAAAGACTACGAGGCCCGCACAGCCTGAAGCAACAGGAAAACACAAGACGCCCATGACCATATCTTTTGAAGACTTCCAGAAGCTCGAGCTTCGAATAGCCGAAGTAAAAGAAGTAACCGACCACCCCAACGCCGACAAGCTCTACGTGCTCAAGGTGGATGCCGGCGGCGAAGAGCGCCAACTCGTTGCCGGCCTCAAGCCACACATCCCCCCCGAAAAACTCCTCGGCAAGAAAATCGTCATCGTCGCCAACCTCCAGCCCGCCACCTTGCGCGGCATCGAGAGCCAGGGAATGCTCCTCGCCGCT
>JABMSA010000332.1 GCA_013202185.1 Planctomycetota bacterium | reverse complement strand
GGAGCAGATCGGCCCGACGGAATATCGCGTGGCCGGCGACCTCAGCATCCGCGAGTGGAACGAACTGTTCCAAGCGGAGGCAGACTTCCCGGGCTTCGATACGATCGGCGGCCTGGTGCTGCTGCTGCTGGGGCACATTCCCGAAGAGGGAGAGTCGGTCGAGTTCGGGCAGCTATCCCTCACCGTAGAGACAATGCGCAAGCGCAAGATCGAAACGATTCTCCTCAAGACGCGAAACCCGGCGACGAACTGATGAAAACAGCCGAAATACTCCTCTTTTTCGCGTGCCTTCTTGCCGGCGCATTGCTCGCAGGATCGGAAACCGCCCTCTACTGTCTCAATCGCATTCGCTTGCGCTGCCGGGTTGAACGCGGCGACCGGAGCGCCGTGAGGCTGCAATTCCTGCTCAAGGACACCGGCAAGACCATCATCGCGATCCTCATCGGCTCCAACATCATCTTCTTCATGACCACGGCGATCTTCACCAGGTTCCTCGCGGGCCTGGGCCTGGAACGGCCGCAGATCGCCTCGACGCTGATCCTGGCCCCGATCTTGTTCGTCTTCAGCGAAACCCTGCCCAAGAACATCTTTCAGCAACACGCCGACGTGCTCGCATATCGCGTAAGCTCCGTGATTGCCCTGTTGCGATATGCACTATACCCTTTCGTTATTCTGCTGGCGGGCATCACGCGCCTTGCGGGCCTTTTCTTCAGGAAACATGCCCAGCCCACGGACGTCATGTTCACGCGGCAGGGCCTGCGATATTTCTTCCAGGAGAGCCGCAGCAGCCTCACACCGTACCTCGGGCAGATAACCGACAACATCATGAGCCTGCACCGCAGCACAATAGCCGATGCAATGATCCCGCTGGCGAGCGTGGTCTCGGTGGACGCCGCCATCGGCAGCCACGAGGTAGAGCAGGCCATGCGGCAAACACGCTTCTCGCGCCTGCCGGTGTACGACAGCACCCCAAGCCGCATAGTGGGCATATTCAATTGCTTCGATTACCTGTACGAGCCGGCCCACCGTGAAGGCATCGGGCATCTTGTCCGGCCGGTCATCTTCTTCGAGCGAGCCACGCCCATACACACCGCCCTGCACACAATGCGAGCGAGCCGCCAACCCATGGCAGTAGTGACCAACGGCCCCAAGGAGGCCGTTGGCATCGTTACGCTCAAGGACCTCGTCGAGCAGATCGTCGGCGGGTTGGAAGAGCAATAGTCGGCGGCGGAGGCGCGAGAACCTTGCCGCCGGCGGGGCAATCTTTTTCACCTGCCGGACGAGCCGGAAGGGATCGGATGGCGTGCCACGACTTCGCCTCCGGCCGGTCCGCAGTGTGGCGAACGTGCGGCGGCTACCAAACATTTACGCACCTGAGTGGCCATACACCAAGAAACTTCTGCTTTTTTTTGAGAATTTGCCGAAGAAATTCTTCTGTAAGGAAATACAATTCAGGGAACGGTTCAGGCCGGCGAGTTGTTTGGCTTATGGAAATCAATTATTTCCGTGCGAAGGACCAACCGGATGCGGCCGCGGGCCGTTGCCGGGGGCGATCCCGCGGGAAAGGCGCCAACGGATCTGACGTGTGAAACAACAACCGGGCCCGACGAGCGTGATAAGAACAGCACAGTTACTGCACCTTGTTGCCTTTTGGGGAGAGAATCCAAATGCCCGTTAAGAAAGCCGTGACAAAAAGCGATAGAATCAAGGACAGACTCACAGAGCGCAGAGACGAACTGATGACGCGCATCCAGCAACTCACCAAGATGCCCGTGCAGTCTGTCTCTGGAGACATGGTCGACCAGGCCATCGCTTCCATCGAGCGCGAGAACACCTCGATGCACCTCCAGACCGAAATCTCCGAGCTGCAGGAGATACAGGATGCACTCAAGCGGATCGAGCGCGACGAATACGGCAACTGCGAGGGCTGCGGAAAGCGAATCGCAGCCGCACGACTCGATGCCCTGCCGTTTGCAACCCTCTGCCTCAAGTGCAAAGAAGAGGAGGAGAGACAAGCCGAAGGCTATCCGACCACGTTTTGATGGAACTTCGCCTCAGGCACCGCCGACGACGAAAAATAGCCGAGAACGAAACCCCGCCCAGGCACATAAGGCAAGGCGGCAGTTGATTCCGTGCCTTGTGCGTTTGCGTGCGCCCAAGGCACACAAAGGCACGGCTCGCCGAGCGTTCAGGCACACCTGCAAGGCCAGTTTGCCTTTCGCCTACGAACTTTGCCTCCTGCCGCGCAAGGCGGCAGGGGGGCGCCGGAACGGTTG
>JABMSA010000331.1 GCA_013202185.1 Planctomycetota bacterium | reverse complement strand
CCGACTGGAGCCTGATTTTGAGATCCCGACAGAAACAATTTCTTTTTTCAGTCCCCTCTTAGGGTACGTACCCTTTTGTACGTACATTAGAAGGTTAGACTCACACAGAAGGATGGAAAGGACTGCACGTTGGCTTTCAAGATACTGGTGGCGGGCGACATCGTCGGGAGCCCGGGCAGAGAGATGATCCGCAACCATCTCGAGGCTTACGTTGAAGCCAACTCGATCGACTTCACAATCGTCAACGGCGAGAACGCGGCCGGCGGCCTGGGCATCAGCGCCGCAATCGCCCAGAGGCTGTTCGAGTGGGGCGTGGATGCAATAACCACAGGCGACCACGTTTGGAAAAAGAAAGACATAATATCCGCCATCCAAACCGATGTGCGGATACTCCGGCCGGCCAATTTTCCAGTTGAGTCGCCCGGGAGAGGACACACCTGCATAAAGTCGGCGTCGGGCCAGTCGGTGGGGATTGTTAATGTTGTCGGGCGGGTGTTTATGAATCCGGCGGAGTGCCCGTTCAAGGCCGCCGACCGCGCCGTGGCGGAGCTCCGCGAGCAGACGAGGGTGATCCTCGTCGACGTGCACGCAGAGGCGACCTCCGAGAAGATTGCAATGGGCTGGCACCTCAACGGAAGAGTGTCGGCGGTGTACGGCACACACACGCACGTGCAAACCGCAGACGAGAGAGTCCTCTCCGGCGGCACCGCCTACATCAGCGACATCGGCATGGTCGGAGGGCACGAGTCGGTGCTCGGCCGGAAAACCGAGGCCGTCCTCAAGAAATTCATCACCAACCTGCCCGCGCACTTCGATGTAGCGGCGGGAGACCCCCGGCTCTGCGGCGCCGTTATCACCGTTGATCCTGTATCCGGAAAGGCCGAAGCCATCGAGAGGGTGGTAATCACGCCCGACTGAGGCGCCCGCAAGGGGCCGCCCCGACCCCAACGCGGCGCCGGCGCTCGTCCTCCTTTCAGACAACCCCTCTTTGGGCTGTTGAATGAACCGTGCCCTGATAGTTGTCATCGTCGCGATCGCGATAGCGGCCCGGGCCGTTGTGGGGCTGGGCCTCGAGGGGCGCGTTCATTTTCCCGACAGCCGCCAGTACATCAAGATAGCGCACAACATTCGAGCGGGCGACGGCCCCGGGCTCAACGAATCGGCCGTCGCCGCCCGCCCGCCCGGCTATCCGTATTTTCTTGCCGCGATCTTTTCGGTGTTTGGCTCGTCCTCCGATGCGCCGCCGCTGCTTGCGGTGCGGCTGGCCCAGGCGCTTCTCGGCGGCCTGCTGTGCCTGGTGATATATCTTACGGGCAAGAAGCTCTATTCGCACGCAGTAGGTTTGGTTGCCGCCGCGCTCGTCGCCCTCGATCCTTTCCTCACATACTTCTCCGGCCTGGTCCTCAGCGAGGCGCTCTTTGCCCTGGTCCTGGCTGCGGCGATGCTGAGCCTGCTGCATGCGCAAGATGGCAACGTGCGCTGGGCGGCGGCCGCCGGCGCCCTCCTGGGAGCGGCGGCCATGGTAAGAGCGTCGACGTTGCTGATGATTCCGCCGGTGGCGGCGGCCTGGATGCTGCTCCGGTGGAAGAAGCCGCGAAGCATTCAGCAAGGCGCGGCCGTGCTGCTGCTGGCGGCGGCGGTCATGATTCCCTGGGCTTGGAGGAACTACAAGCTGACCGGTTCGCCGGTGTTCACCACGCTTTCGGCGGGAGCGTCCCTCTACGAGGCCACCTATCCGGGAGCCGACGGCGGGCCGGCAATTGACAAGATCAAGTGGCCGGAGGAAACCGAATCAATGGGCGAAGCGGAAAAAGACGCCTACCTCCGCCGGCGGGCGCTCGAGTTCATCAGGCAGGATCCGCTGCGCATCTTGTCGCTGGCGTTCGTGAAACTGCGCCGATTCTGGAGCATATTCCCAAATTTCAGCGAGTATCGGCGGCCGGTGGTCATGGCGGTGAGCGCGCTTTATATGGTTCCCATGCTCGTCTGCATCGCCGCGGGGATCATCATCCGGAGAAAGACGCTCGGCGCAGCCGCCATCCTGCTGGTCCCGGCGATTTACTTCACCGGCTTGCACATGGTTTTCGTCGGCTCGATCCGTTACCGTGCGCCGGTAATGCCGCTTCTCGCCGTGTTTGCGGGGGCGGCCGTAGTTGCGTTTGCCCGGCGGGCGTTCGGCTCGGCGCGCCGTGACGACGAGGACGATTCTGATGTCGAGACCATAGCTTGAACCAAGATTCGCAAGCGCACCCCTCTGAAAGCCCAAAAGTTTTTTGAAGGGGGGCGTGGGGGGAAACTTTTTGCAAAAAGT
>JABMSA010000330.1 GCA_013202185.1 Planctomycetota bacterium | reverse complement strand
TGGTCAACCATGAGATGTTCCTGCGGCTCAAGTGATGCTCCTTTCCACAAACGATAGCATTTTGATGATTATCATGTTTTGTATTCCCGGTGCGAAGAACTACCCGGACGTGACAGAACATTATACACGGCGAGTTCCGAGCGTCAAACACATATTGTGTAAAAAGCTGTAATACCCGGCAATGTTTCGGGATTTGCGTGAAGCACCCGGACGATGGGGCAGTGGGATGATTGCGAACGTGAAGGGCGGAAATGTGGACCGCGCTCATGACAAGTAGAACTTGATTATTCGGTTCGATACGACTATAGTAGGAGCAAGAACTAGTTTCCTGGTTTCTTGCACTGCACTCGATGGCAATTTACCCGCCCCCATCGGCCTCGCTCCACTGGAATAAATGCAGTGGTGGCCAAGAGCAGGCCGCCAAGAGCGAAGTCAGGCCGCTGGAAGCGAAGTCGGACCGCAATGGCATTTCATGATTACGCGTATTTTTGCAGGGAAGCACTGGTCTCGTGAAGATACTACTGGTCAATCCGCCGATTTATGATTTCACGGCGTACGACTTCTGGCTGAAGCCGCTGGGCATGGTGCGCGTTGCCGGATGGCTGCGCGGGCAAGCCGCGCTCGAGCTGTTCGATTACGTCGACCGGCAGCACCCGTTCGTGCGCGACCGGCACGATCTCCGCCGCGATCGGTGGGGCAGGGGAGAGTTCTATTCGGAAGAGGTTCCCAAGCCGGCGGCTTTCGCCCGCACGATTCCACGACGCTACCATCGCTTCGGCCTGCCTCGATCATTCTTTCGGGAATTCCTGGTCGAGCGCGGGCCGTTCGATTTTGCGCTGGTTCAAACGGGCGTAACGTATTGGTACGCGGGCGTGGCGGAGGTGATCGAAGATATCCGCGCGATAACGCCGGCAACGCGCATAGTGCTCGGGGGCGTTTATGCCACGCTGTGCCCGCAGCATGCGCGCGGTCTCGGGGCGGACCTCGTGGTCGAGGGTGCGGCGCTCGAGCCTCTCTGGCGCCTGCTGGGGTTGGCGCCGCAACCGGCCGAACCGCCTTTCTGGGAGGGATACCGGCACCTCGAGGCGGGTGTGATGAAGCTGACGGACGGATGCCCGTATCGCTGCACGTATTGCTCGGTGCCGAGGGTGTCGGCGGGTTTTTCGGCACGGCCGGCGGAGCGTTCGCTGGCGAGCTTCGACCACCTGTGCAGTTGCGGCGCCGGGCACGTTGCCTTTTACGATGATGCGCTCCTGTATCGGCAGGAGGATGTTTTGCTGCCGTTTCTGCGGGATGTTTCGGCGCGGGGAACGCAGGTGGATTTTCACACGCCAAACGCCCTGCACGCGCGCTTTGTAACGCCGGAGTCGGCGGAAGCGATGGTGCATGCGGGCTTCAAGACGTTTTACCTCGGGTTCGAGAGCGGCTCGGCCGAGTGGCATCGGCGCACGGGCGGCAAGGTGGGGCGCTCCGACGTGGCGCGGGCCGTGAGGCACCTGCTGGCCGCGGGGGCACCGCCGGCCTCTATCGCGGCGTACGTCATCATCGGCCATCCCCAGGCAGAGCGGCAGGATGTGGATGCCTCGATGCGCTTTGAACATGATCTCGGTATCCGGGTCGTGCTGGCCGAGTTCTCGCCGATACCGGGCACGCCCGACGGCGACGAATGCCGGCAGTGGGCCGACCTCGACGAGCCTCTGCATCACAACAAGACCGCCTTCGCCATCGCGCGGCTGGGCCTGGGCGAGGTGAACCGTCTCAAAACGAAGTGCAAGGCTCTCAACGCACAATTGTGAGCCGCGCCGGCTGGGGGTCCGTATGCCGCTCAGATCCGTTGCATCCCGGACGCCTGCCGATCGCGGCGGCGCAAGGGGCGCGCTGCATGCCGCGTCGCATCATCCCAATGATTCGATTATTGTTGACTATGGGCATTGCGCGTTCTATAATTCGTATCTAATCCGATGCCCGGGAGATGCTTGTCGCAGCGGAAGATATGAAGCAGCGTACTTCCCACATTTCGATCCGATCAAGGATCACGCTCGTGGCCGTTCTGGCGATTATCGCCCCCACCGTTGTGTTGAGCCTCTTTGGCCTTCACCTGGTGAGGCAGCAGCAGGAATCTGCCGAGGGGCTCCTTGCGAAGCGGCTGCAGACCGTTGCGCAACTGAAGGCCAACAGCATTGTACGGGAGGTGGTGAGACTCGAGGAGGAGCAATTCAACGGCCTCTCCTACGACGATCCTTCGAAGCTTCGGGAGGAGCTGGCAGACAGGGAGAAACAATGGGGGCCGGTGAAGCAGGCCTTTGTGCTCGACTCGGCGGAAAGGTTTGTGTATCCGTTGATGGAGCGCCCGGCCAACGCGCCGCCGCGCGAGGCGCTGCCGCCGGACGTCAAGATTATCGCGGAAGTCCAGGCAAAGGAGGGCGACCGCAAGGCATTTGTGGAAAAGGATCTGCCCGGCGCGCTCGACAGTTACATGCAATACAGGGATCAACTGGTCGAGTGGTACGAGAAGGAAGAGAACTCGGGCCGGAATCAGGGGGATGAGCCGGAAGAGCGCGAGTACAGGGGTGCGCTCGAGGTGGCGCAAGCCATTCACCGTGTAGCCGCGCTGTTGTTCAAGATGGGCCAATACGAGCGCTGCGTGAAAGAACACCAGGTTCTTGTTGAGACCCGCGCGTTGCGCGAGGCGTCGCTGCATTATCATGTGGCGGCGCTCTATCAAACAACCCAGGCACTGCACAAGCTCAACAAAGCACCGGCCGTCGCCGGGCTGCTGAACCTTTACGAAATGTTGCTCAACGAAACAAGACCAAGGGCCGGCGAGGGATCGATGATCGAATTCTACAGGAACCTCGTGGTCGGCAATCTCGAGGTTGTTCACGCAAACGGCATGGAAGATCCGGCCAGGGCACGATACATGAAGCTGCAGGAGCAGGACGCGGAACGTCTCGGACGGCTGAAGTTCCTCGGGAAAGTCAAGAACTGGTGGCACCTCCGAAAATCGCTGACGGGCGATACCGCCGTCGACGTCATTGAGCATGTGCCTCCGGAGGCGGGCATCCCGCCCACCGCCTATAAGCTGTACCGTGAAGGCAACGACCACTTCTTGCTCGGGTTCAAGCTGGATCTCGAGTACATACTCCAAGACATAACCATCCCCCAGCTCGAGGCGGAGTTCCGCGACACTGCGGAAGCTTCGGTTTTCAACGACAAGGGAATTCGGCTTTTCGGTGTGCAGCCCGACATACAGTCTGACGTTGTGCTCAGTTTTGACAAGCCGCTCGACTTCTGGCGGATCGAGGTGGCCGAGACGAACCCGCGGGCGGCCCGAGAACACAAACGCAACCTGACGATCGTTTACACGAGCCTCAATCTTTTGATTGTGGGCGTGATCGTGGCGGGGGTGTACCTTACCATCAGAGATATGAACCGCGAGCTGCAGCTCACCAGGATGAAAAGCGACTTCGTGTCGAACGTCAGTCACGAACTCAAGACGCCCCTTGCGCTCATCAGGATGTTTTCGGAAACGCTGCTGCTGGACCGCGTGAAGGAAGGCCGCAAAACCGACTACTACGACGTGATCAACAGAGAGAGCGAACGGCTGACGGCCCTTATCAGCAACGTGCTCGATTTCTCGAAGATCGACGCCGGGCGCCGAACCTACGACATGAAGCTTGTTTGCGTTGAAGACATGATAAGGCACAGCCTCGCCGCCTACCGCTATGAGCTGGCCAAAGAGGACCTCGAGATCAAGGTCGACATCGAGCCGGGTCTTCCCGACATCCTGATGGACGGTGACGCAATCTCGCAGGCGCTCTTGAACTTGCTGAATAATGCGGTAAAATATTCAGGAGACAAGAAGGAGATCAAGGTAAGCGCGATACGCTGGAACAATATGCTGCACATTGCCGTGAGCGACAGCGGCATCGGCATCGATCGCGAGGATCAGAAGAAGATATTCGAAATGTTTTACCGGGCCGACGACGAGGGCGTACGCGCCACGCGTGGAACCGGCCTTGGCCTTGCCATCGCAAAACACACCGCCGAAGCGCACGGCGGCACGGTAACGGTGGAAAGCGTCAGGGGCCGGGGCAGCACGTTTACTATTGTTTTGCCTGTTCGGCAGCAAACGGACGATACGGAGGCCTGACAACTTGCACACCAGGGCCGTACGCCGGGGTTACGCACATCGAATGTGTTTGCACGTGCGCACAAGAGCCTCAGCACAAGGCTGTTTTCGGTCTCGAGGTTCAAATTTGCTTTTCACACGAGGCCTGCCTGTGACGATCTCGCTGTGCCGGGTGGTGCGGCCGGGCACGTCGGGATGCCGCAGCGCCGCTTCATTTTTCTTGCAGCGCCCGAGGCGCCGTTTCTGCCGGGGGATGTATTATGGAAAAGATTCTTGTCGTCGAAGATGAGCCGGATATGGTCATGGGCCTTAAAGACAACCTCGAGTACGAGGGCTACACCGTCGTAACGGCGGCGGATGGCGTGGAGGGCATTGAGATGGCGACAAAGGAATTGCCCGATCTGATCATCCTGGATCTCATGCTGCCGAAAAAAGACGGCTACGACGTGTGCAAGGAGTTGCGCTCGAAGGGCGTTGATATTCCGATCATCATGCTCACGGCCAAGAGCCAGGAGCTGGACAAGGTGCTCGGGCTCGAGCTGGGCGCCGACGACTACGTTACAAAGCCTTTCAGCATCCGCGAGGTGCTCGCGAGGATCAGGGCCGTGCTGCGGCGCAAGGGCGGCCGGCCGCAGAAGCTCGACAGCTACGAGTTTGGCAACGTACAAGTCGATTTCAGAAAATCCTGCGTCAGCAAGAGCGGCAAGACGCTCGACCTGTCGCACTACGAAAATGAAATCCTCCGACTGCTGATAGCAAACAAGGACGACCCCGTTTCCAGAAATCGACTGCTGGACGAAGTTTGGGGCTACGACCTTTTCCCCACCACACGGACCATCGACAATCACATCGTAAAACTCCGGCAGAAGGTTGAAGACGATCCCAAGAACCCCGCACACGTGATGACCGTTCACGGGATCGGCTACAAGTTTGTAGATTGAGCAGCGCCGGCCCGAAATGATCGGCCCGGGAATTCTTGGCCTCCAAACACAATCTTTTACATTTTTTTTCCGTCCGAGTAGCGATTGCAGCAGTCTTATAATATAGAATCGTGACTACGGCGGAGCTACAATGAAACTGCGTACTATTTACCTGCTGGGCCTGATGTGTATTGCGCCGGCTGCCGCGGCCGAGGACAAGGCCGATCCGGAGCAGCTTTACCAGAAGGCTTGGTACTACGAGGAAAGCCTGCTGGATCCGGGGCAGGCCGTTACGATGTACAAGAGCATCGAATCAATGTTTCCGAAGCGCAGGGCCATCGCTGCAAAGGCGCTTGCCAGAGCGGCCGGCTGCTACGGGAAACTCGGGAAGGAGGGCCTCGAGCGCGCCACCTGGACGCGGCTCTGGAAGGAATACAAGGACGAGGCCGAGAAATCACCCGAGATACAAAACGATCTGCTCCGAACGTTGACAACCATCGACGAGCTTCTCAACGGCCCCCCCCCGAACGTAGCAAAGGTTTACGAGGAACTCGTGGGGAAGATACCGCTCAACGTCATCAGCCCGATACGCGACAAGAAGCTCGAGGAGGCAAGAACCAAACGACAGACCGAGCCGATGGAGGCAATAGACTATCTGAGGTTTGCGATCCTTCTCAGCCGGCAAATCAAGGACGACGCCACAGCAGCGTCCGCTCAAAGCACCATCGGCGATATCTGGTTCGAGCTGGGGGCCTATCCGAAAGCCATAAGAATCTACGAGGACGTTCGATCGGCTTATGGATATCAGCACAGCATACTTGCCTGGAACGAAATGAAGATCGCCGAAGCATACAGGATGATGCCCACGCCGTCGAAAGCTATTGAGCGTTACGCGGAGCTCTCATCAACCTATCCCAATCAGAAGGAGCAGGTACTGTGGGCCAAGCTGTGGATGGGAGATTGTCATAATAGAGAACTCGACGACTCCGAGACGGCGAAGGCAATCTGGCGCGAAGTGGCCGAAAGTGAAGATGCGAAAAAGTTGCCCCGGCAGCAGACTATCGCGCGAATACTCGCCGGCCTCGAGAATCCGCCCGAAACATTCAGGCGAGTCGGCGACGAATTCGACAACGACCAGGCGTACTTCATCGCCGTAGCCTGCGAAATGACAGGCAATGACGATGCCGCCCTGGCGTTTATGCGGCTTGCCGAAAACTGCTCCGAAGGAAATGACTGGCCCTACACGCTGGTGGAGCGGTACCTGGCCCAAAAGGACATCGGCACCGGCCGCGAATAGGGCGCACGAAGGATTGGTCTTGCGCGGGCACGCACCAAAACGCGGCCCACGCCCCGCGAGGCAGGAGTGCACAATGCGGTTCAATAAAGGATTGAGAGCAGGCTTTACGCTCATCGAGCTGCTGGTTGTGATCGCAGTGATCGCGATCCTCGCCGGCCTCCTAATGACGGCGATCACGAAAGCGCGATGGAGAGCCAAGGTGGCTGCATGCCAGAGCAATCTCGCGGGCCTTTCCCGGGCCCTGATGATCTACCAAATGAACGAGGGCGGCGGCAATTACTTTCCGCCATGGCTCACCCTGCTGGGCGACCCGCGGCGCCACACCGACCACCCCGACCACGAGCCCGGCCTCAGGAATTTCGGGCCCGGAATCATTGAAGACCCCAGAGCATTCATCTGTCCGGCCGATTACAACGAAGGCCTCGAGGGCAACCGCGACAGCACCTGGGACTGGTCAGAAGGTTCCAACCCAGAGCATCCGTATGATGAATTCCAAAACCCCGACGCCGACTGGCAGGAAGATTGGAACTTCACCACAGACAAGGACGCCGAAACCTACGACAAGGTGCCGTGCAGCTACCTCTACGAATTCAACGGCGAGAGGTGCGAATGGGCTCAGAGGACCATAGATAATTACGACGTCGTGCCATTGAGCAGCCCCGGCGATGGAGACGAAAGCCGCGCACCCGAACTCGAGTGGCTCAAGCTCCTGGGCGAAAACAACTGGAAGAAAGTAGACTATCCCGACCTCCCAAGAGTAGCCGATTTCATGAGAATTGCCGATACTAACCGTGACGGCACAATTTCCTGGGGAGAGATGAAGAAGATGAACGTCAAGGGCAGGAGAGTAAGCTCAAATGGCGTTCAGTACAGGCTTCCCCCGCTCGAGGGAAAGCTCCCGTTGATCCGCTGCTACTGGCACGTAGACGGGCCTGCGGTCGATAAACACTGCAGGCAGGTGCTCAACCTCAACGCCGGCAACCACATATCGATGGGATATTTCATGTGGCAGCGTGACCTCGACATGTACTAATCCGAACGGATAACCTGAATTGCGGCTTCCGAAGCCTGCCGACGACTAGGAGAAACCCGCACGATGACGACAATGCAAACGGTTCGAAAGATCGCGGCCGTCATAGCGCTGCTGAGCCTTGTTGCCTCCTGCAAAGGCACTGATTCATACGTGCCCGCCGACGCACCCGACGACGACCTGGTAATTGTGAAGCCGGGCGGCGCCGACGAAACCCTGAGCGCCATGCCCCGGGCACCCAGCATCGCCGCCGCCGGCGGCAGCGTTGAAGAGCGCGAAGCCGTTACCGAGCTGTACATGCGCGCACAAGAACATTTCTCCGACGGCAAACCGTGGATCGCAAAAAGACTGCTCGAGCGGATCCGCCCGGGCCAGCCCCATTACGACACGGTGCAGCAGTTCCTCGATGTGGTAAACGCCAAAATCGCAAACCTGCGGGTGAAAACCGCCATAGACAACGAAGAAACCGACATTCGAGACAGCAAAGTATTTGCGCTCTACCGCAAGGCCGAAACCGCCTACAAAGCCAAACGCTACACCGATGCACTCCAGATCATCAACCAGGCCTACAGCCTCGATCCTCACAGCGAAAACATCCGGACGCTCCGCGCCGACGCCAGCATCGCAAAAGCCAACGAAGACATGGGCATCAACAGCGTCATCCAGGATGCCCGCATAGCCGAAGTAATGGCCATCGTCGAGGATGTCGGCACCGTCCCGACCGAGCTTTCCCGGGCGCAGCGCCCCGATCTCGAGCCGGAGCCCGATCCCTACGCCGACGAGGCGAAAACGATCGAAGAGAAACTCAATCAGCGCATCTCGGTGAACCTGCACGAAACGCCCCTCGAGTACCTCCTCAACATCCTCTTCCGCGCAACCGGCGTGAATATCATCGCCAAGCCCGGCGACCTCGAAGGCCAAACCATAACCGTACACGCCGAAGAGATAAGGCTCATCGAGCTGCTCGACTACATCAGCAAAACCCTCGGCATCACCTTCACCACGTCGGGCAATGCCATCTGGGTCCAGGGCGGAGGCCAAACATCCGACGGCCCCATGATGAAGTGGCGTGTTATTCCTCTCAACAACGGCCTCATCGACGTCGCCAGCCAGGAACCGTCCGACACCTCCGACCTCGAAAAGGCACTCGAAAAAGTGCCCGATATCATCGACTGGCCCGACGGCAGCCAATACTACCTCGACCGCATGAACAACATACTGTTCGTGCGCACCACCTCCGAATCATTCAAGGAGTTCGAGGAGTTTGTCGACGCAATGGACATCACGCCCGTAATGGTGCTGATCGAGACCAAGTTCATAGAGATAAGCACCGACGCCTACGAGGACTTCGGCATAAACTGGAACCTCTCGGGCTTGCCAATCTCAAAAAAGGGCGGCGCCAACAAGCTCGAGATATCGGAGGCCGGCGTTACGCTGCCCGCCCCCGTAACGCCAACCACCGGGCTCGAGACCGCCGGCCTGCAGACAATTCTTGCAGGTGTCCTCACCGTGCCGGAGTTCAACTTCACACTCAATGCGCTCAAGGCCACCGGCCACACCTCCACCCTTGCCGAGCCGCGCCTCATTGCCGTAAACAACTCCACCGCTGAAATGGAGATAACAAGAGACGAATACTACGTGTCGGACTACGACGTTGACCGCGAGAACCTCGAAGGCACAACGATAAACGTGGACGACACCGGCACAAACACCACCCAATACACCACGATCATCAAGCCCGTATACGCGAAGGAACCCGTGGGATTCAAGCTGAAAGTGACGCCCAGCGTGGGTAAGAATCTGAAAGACATCACCCTGGTCCTCGAGCCCGAGATCACCGAGATAGTCGATAGACTCACCCAAGACATCGCCTCCACCGCGACGTTCGCAGAAGTAGGCGATGAGCCAATGCAAGTCGAGCAGCTTGTCGTCTCAAAGCGCACCATGAAAGTGAAGCTCATCGTCAGCGACGGCTACGTTGTTGCCATGGGCGGGTTGGTAAGACAGGAAAAAAGCAAAGGCATGACCAAGGTGCCATTGCTGGGCGACATTCCCATCCTCGGCTACTTTTTCCGCCGCGAAAGCGAGATCAACAACAAAACCAACCTCCTCATCTTCGTATCCGCCAAGATCATCAGCTCGGAGGGCCGAATGCTCCAGGGGGCGGGCCCGGGAACGCTCAACCTCGGCGGCGACGCACAAGAAGCCATCGAGCGGCGCAGCCGCATAAGAGTCGAGATGAAGTAATGCAAAAGCCAAACGGAGAAACCCGACAATATGGCCGGTAATGTTTACACAGGCATAGACATCGGAAGCGAATCCGTCAAGTTCGTTACCGCCCGCAGAGGCAAAGGCGGCAAGCTCCAGATACTCAACGCCGGCTCAGCGTCTATCGGCGATCTGGCTTCGCTTCCCGATGGCGAAACCCGCAGCGAAGGCATTGCCGCCATACTCAAGGGGCTGATGGTCGACCGCCGGACCAGAATCCGCAAGGCCTACACCTGCGTATCGGGCAAGAAAGTGATCACACGATACGCCCACGTGCCACCGATGCCCCCCAAACGCCTCGAAAAAGTGATGGCATTCGAGATCGACAACGAGGCACCCGGCGACGAAGAAGTTGCAGCCGACTTCAAGCTCCTCGATCTGCCCAACAAAGATGCCGAATTCACCATACTCGTCGGGATGGCAAAAGAAGAAGCAATAGAGGGGCAGAGAAAAACATTCGACGCCGTCGGCATCAAGATGGAAGACGTCACCCTCGGCTCCCTCCCACTTTTTCACAGCTTCATCTATTCCAAGAGAGCCGAGCTCGATTCGATGAAAGCCCCCTGGGCCGTCGTCGATATCGGCGCCGAGAGGATGGAGATGATAGTGCTGTATGGGCGCAAGCTCTACTTTGCACGCAGCCAGGCCCCCGGAGGCAATGTCTTCACCGAGGCAATCAGGCAGGAACTGCGAATACCACTCGAGGCCGCCGAAAAAATCAAGCGCAAGCGCGGCAGAATCGGAGATGTGCAACCCCCCGCCGACGACAGCGTGCCCCTCATTCCGATGGACGACTCCCCGGCCGACGACGATGTCCGCATCATTCCCATCGTCAGCAACCCCGACGACGAAGACACGGCGCTCGGCTTTGCCGACGACAAGGAAATGATACAGGAAATAGCGGACAATCCTCCCTCAGCGGCCCGCCCGCAAGGCGACGACCCCGTTCGCCGAGCGCTCGAGACATCCGCGCACAGCTTCATCAACTCGATACGATCGTGCCTTCGATTCTTCAAAGTACAAACCAAGCTGCAAAATGTCGACATCACCCGCATCTACATAACCGGCGGCGGAGCGAACCTGCCCGGCCTCGCCCGCCACATCCAGAGGCGCCTCAGAATCGAAACCCTCGAGTTCGACCCGCTCGAGAACGTCGACTACTCAGCCGTCGACCCCGCAGGCAAAGAAATGCTCGAGGCCGACCCCTTCGCCTTTGCCACGGCCCTGGGCCTGGTTGCCGGCCGAGCGTTTGACAGCTCGATGGACATGAGCCTCCTGCCAAAAGCCGATAAAGAGCGGCAGGAATTCATGAAAAGAAGCGTTTACGGATGGGCGGCGGCAGCGGCCTTCACAATCAGCATCGTCGCCATGGCAGCCGGCTCATATACTTCAACGCGCAAACTCGACAGATTCACCACCACCGAGCAGAAAACCTTGATCACACGGGCACAAAGCAAAGAAACACAACTGAAAAACCTGCAAGACAAAAACGCCGACCTCGCGGCAAAAGTGGCAAGGCTCGGCGAGCTCGCCCTCGAAAGCCGCACGTACCTCGCCGCCATATCGGTGCTCAAGGGCAAAACGCAAACATACGAGTTTCCGCGCGACGTAACGCTGTCCCAATTGCGCACCTACTCAAACACCAACCCGCCCGCACCAAAAACAAGGGAGGGCAAGGCAAACAAATACGGCCAAAGAGCCCTGATAAGCGAGAAACCGAAAGTGCTCACGGTGGCAGGCAGCGTTTCCGACACTGCCGGCGCCCCCCAGGCACGCAAAGTCGTGCGCGGTCTCATCGACTACCTCAAGGACGTCGAAGGCCCGCTCGGAAGGAAAATCTTCAAACAGGCAACCCCCGAGTATGCCGAGGAACGCAACTTTCGGATCAAATTCGTGCTGAACGAGGAATAAGAGCATGGGCTTCTGGGAAGAAAACAAAAAACTGTGCCTCAGCCTGCTCGCCGCACTCGTTGTGCTCGTTGTACTGTGGCCATCGTTCAAGGGCGAGCGCCCGGGCATAATAATACCCTGGAAAAAAGACTATGCCAGGCTGGAAGAAAAAGAAAAAGACCAAGCCGAAAAAATCCGCAAATACTACAACAAGAAAAACCAGCTAATGAGCAAGGTAACCGCGCAGGCCAAACAATACAACAGCGAACTCGAACAGCAGTACCGCGAGATGAGAAACCACGGGATCTTCATCCCGCCCTGGCCTTTCAGGATAGCACCCGAGGATGGACAGCCCGGTTTGACATTCTTCCAAATCCAAACCAAAGCACACACCCGCGACCTCCTCCAATACACATCGTTGCGAAACGTGGCCGTGAGCGATAAATACCATGGGCTCGACCAACATGGCGCGCCGCCCGACAAAAAGGAAAAGCGCCAGCTACTCCTCCGGCAGAGCGCAATGATCGACGACCTCGTCCGCAAGGCAACCGACTGCGGCGTGCGCAGCATAGACAGGGTCATACACTTCGAGCCCATCGAGGCCGGCCCGCTCAACAAAGCCCACTTCCTCAGGATGTATCCCGTGAGAATGCACATCGGAGCGCCGGTAGAAGCGATCATGAAATTCATGAACGGCATCGAAGGCTACCACGGAAAAGTCACCCCCATTCGCGTCGACAGGAGCCAGGAAAACGGCAAAACAATCTCCGAGACCGTCATTCGAATAGATGTAGGCACGAAAGACGGCCTCACCGATCAGCACGCGACAACATTTACCATATTCGACGAACAATCCGACAAGGAAGACGGCCTGAGATACAAAGGGCGGGCAACCGTAACCCAGGTCAATAAAGACCACTGCATTGCAGTAGTATCCGAAGAGACCCTCAATGACATTTGGGACACTGAGGAACGCGAAAAGCGGAAAATTGCAGAAGGAGACCTGGCAACCACCAACTTCTACACGCTGATCGACCTCAAGATTCAGGGCGCCGCCCCTCGGGAGAAAAACAGCCTCACAAAAGACATCGCCGCCGTAATCACCGTGGGGGCACTGGGGTTGCTCGAAGAAGCCAAAACATACGACCCAGCGGCCGCCAGGAAAGCAAAGTCTGGCAAGCGGCCGCCAAAAGCCACGTGGGGAGGCTACTAAGCCCAAAATCGGCAGGAAAGAAACATGGCTCACATGCGATGGATCAACAAAGAGAGAATTGTGTGCATTGCCGCCGTGGCACTCCTCGCGATCACAGCTCACGCCATCACAGTCAATGCGCTGAAACAAAAGCCCACGACCGGGCCGCCAACCACCGCCGACGTCGCGCTTCGCGGCGTGCGCGAAATTGAGACCGGGCCCGAAGCGTTCTCAACGTTCTGGAATTTCGGCGAAAGAAACCCCTTTCAGCCCGTCATCGACCGCACCGAACCCGAAGGCCACAACACACAGCACCAACAGCACAACAACGCAAACAGCGGCGCGCCGACCATTGACCCAGTCGTCATCGACCCAAATCATGAAGCAAATCACAACCACAACATCGTCAACAACAACAATAATAATATCCAGCCACCCCCGCCCCAGCAACCCGGGGCCGGGGCCGAGCCTGAGCCTGAGCCCGATATGCCCCTTACCCTCAACGCAACCATCAAGGTCGGGAGCATATGCGCCCTGCTCGAAGACGAGCAAACAGGCCTGCTCACAAAGTGCACCGTTGGCGATACCATTCGCGGCATCACCGTGAGGGGGGTATTCCCCACGTCGGTCATCGTGCAGGACAAAACCGGAAAACTCCACGAACTGAAAGACGCCCTGCGCCGCAAATACGAGTGAGCGGCCGCGCCCAAACCGCGCCGGCCCGGAGCTTTGCTGTAGTATGAACAAGGAAAAAGCCGTCTTTGCCCTGGCGATTGTCTTGGCCGTGTTCACCGGCTTCAAGATAACCGCCAACGCGCTCAAGATGAAAAACAAGGCAGAGGCGCTTCCTGAGAGCCCCAGGGCCGAACACATCGAGCTCAGCAAGTCCGACGACCAACTTCGCGAAGACATCAGCCCGAGATTCTTCAACACCTTCTGGGACTTTGGAACGAGAAACCCGTTCCAGCGTCCGGAAGCACACATCCAGGCAGAGGGGCACTTCACCCTAACCGAGCAGAACGGCCGTATCGTTGTGAACGGCTTTTACCAATGCAAGTCCGACGGCCCCATCGACAAGCTGCGGATCGCATACCGCAAGCAGTGGACGGCCTCCTCCGGGAGCGGCGAAATCAAGTTGCACAAGGGGCCGTCCAGGAACCTCCTCAACGTAAGCGAGGTGACTTTCGAGGAAATCCAGGAAGGCAACTTCAAGATACCCCTCAGCTTCAAGCTCGTCGCCAAGTGGTCTCCGACGGTGCGATTTCCCGACATAGCCATGATCGACGTTGACGGCGAACTCGGCTACGTTGCCGTCAAGAGCACCCGGGCCTATAAGTTCGTGCCCAAACCCAGCGACGGCCTCTCGAAGGCGGCCCCCCCCCCGCGCGACCTCAGGAAGGCTGATGCCGTCTTCAAGTACAACAAGCATCCTTACAGGCTCACTGTAGGAATTGTCCGGGAACAAAAAATAGCGGTACGCCCCAAGGATCGCCCCAAACCGCCCAGCCCCAAAACAAAGCCAAAACCGAAGACCACGCCGAAGACCAAGCCGAAGACCAAACCGGATGAAAAACCGCCCGACGATGGTGACGGGGAAGACGCTGACGCACCCTTCGAGCTTCCTTTCACCTTCAAGGCAGTCATAAAGATCGGCAAGCAGTTTGTGGTGCTCGAAGACAAGGACTCCGGCGAACTCGTGCGGTGCGTCGTAGGCGATACGCTCAACGACCTCACAGTCGTGGAAATATATGCCACATCCGTAGTCCTCGAAGACAAGGAAGGCAACGCCCACGAACTGCTCGATCCGATCCGGGAGAAGTATGATTGAGCGCACCTCGACGTGTATCTGGTGCGTGACGGTTTTGCTCATGATTGCGGGCTGCCCCGGCCGCCCACGCGAAACGATCGATCCCACGCACACGGCCTTGCCATTAATCGAAGACCCGCCCGCAGCAGACGCACCCCAACACACCGACTATCCCGAAGATCTGCTGAAACGCGCGGCCAACACCCGCCCGCGCGGCCCGCTCGATCACGCCGTCAACATTTCGGTCTTTGCCGTTCCGCTGGGCGAAGTCGCCGGGTCGCTCGCCACCCTCACCGGCATCGGCATCACGATTCTCCCCCACGACAACTCAGGCCCACCCCTCCACAAGCGCCCCGTCAGCATTACGGTCCAGGCAGCCCGACTATCCGACACACTCGAGTGGATCATGCGCCAGGTCGACGCGCAATACTCGTGGGACGGCGCCGGTGTCACCATCGGCCCCCAGGCCGGTCACCTGTCGGGCAAGATGATCAACCGTTCGTATCCGCTGCGGACGATGACGCGTCTTCCCAATCCCGTGGAGGGCGGGACCAACATAGAAGCCGAAAAGGAATCCATCTTCGGGTGCGTAAACGATATGCTCGCCGGATACCAGCGCATCAGGCCCGGCAGCAGGTTCGCGCGCGCACCGATGGGCGAAGGATTCGTAGCGCTCTGCTCCGAACGCGCTCATCGCAGAATCAAGCAGATCCTCCGCGAAATAGCACGCGGCAGCGAGCGGTCTCGCCCCCCGGCACCGGCAGGCGACACCACGGAGATCGAAAAGAAACTCGAACAGATCACATTCTGCACCTATCGCGACGAACACGTTCTCGACATCCTCAAGAAACTCTCGATCAAGACGGGCCTCAACATAGCGCTCGATCCGCGCGAACTCGCACACGGCGAAAAGACCAGAATCACCCTCAACTACGGCAAGGCGTCGCTCAAGTTTACACTGCGCGAAATCGTAAAGCTCTGCGGGCTGAAGGACTGCGTGATGGAACCCGGCCGAGGAGTGTGGCTGCGCGGAACCAAACACCACCCACGGGGCCGAAGCCTCTGGGATGCCGGCGTCATTCGCTCCTACTACGTCGGGCCCGTTGTAAAGAAGATCGGCATCCCGAAGCTCCTCACGCTCGTCAGGCAAAACATCACCCCCGGGGAATGGGCCGGCGCAGCACCCGCAATGGCATACGCACCCACCGGCAGGCTGATCGTCTTCCACAGCCGCGATGCCCACGCCGACCTCGCGTCCTACCTCTACATCCTCGAAAAGGCGATAGCCGCCGGAGCAGTCTTCAAAGAGGAATGACACCGGCAACCCGGCACAAGCACCAACGGAACCACCAATGGCCGATAGAGTTTTCCTTGGCATAGACGTAGGCACCGGCGGAGTGCGCTGCGCACTGTGCACAATCGACGGCCAATGCACGGCCTCTGCCCGGGTAGCCTTCGACAATGCCGAAGTACACGGCCTGGGACCCGGCCGGCACGAGCAGCAGCCCGAAGCATGGTGGCAGGCACTAGCCAAATGCATTCGCTCGACGACCGAAAGCGTCGACCCCGCCACAATCGCAGCGCTCTCAGTCGACTCCACCTCCGGCACAGTGCTATTCCTCGATGGCGGCGGGCGGCCGCTCAGGCCCGCCATCATGTACAACGATGCCCGAGCGGGCGACCAGGCCGCGACGATCAACGAAGCCGCAACCGATTTCATCAGCCGACACGGCTTTCGATTCGGAAGCTCCTTTGCCCTCGCGAAGGTCATGTGGGTGGCCGAAAAAGAGCCCGCAATATTCGACGGCGCCCGCACCATCTGCCACGCCGCCGACTACCTCGCCGGCCGAATTCGCGGCGACTACTCCTTTACCGACACTTCCAACGCCCTCAAGATGGGCTGCGACCTCTACGACTGCTCCTGGCCCGAGTTCATCCGGGCCACGCTCGCAATACCCGTCGAAAAACTCCCCAGGCCGGTCGCGCCCGGGCAGCTCACCGGCAGCGTCTGCCGCGCCGCCGCCGACGCACTCGGCCTCGCCACCCGCACCAAGGTCGTTGCCGGCTGCACCGACGGCACCGCAGGCTTCCTCGCGTCCGGCGCATCCGCCGCGGGCGACTGGTCGTCGACCCTCGGCACCACGCTCGTGCTGCGCGGCATCAGCAACCAGATCATAAAAGACCCCGCCGGCCGGATGTATTGCCACCGCCACCCCGACGGCTTCTGGCTGCCCGGCGCAGCGTGCAGCGTGGGCGGCGAATGCCTCACCGCGCACTTCCCCGATGCCGACCTCGCCGAGCTGGACCTGCGCGCCGGTCGGCTCGGCCACACCGACCTCGTGTGCTATCCCCTCGCCAGGCGCGGCGAGCGCTTTCCCTTCGTCAACACCGATGCCGAGGAACTGCTCAGCCGCCCTCCCGCCGACGACGTTGAGCTGCACCTCGCATGCCTCGAAGGCGTTGCCTTTGTCGAGCGATGGGGCATGGAAGTACTCGCCCAGCTCGGCGCCGACACATCCGGCGCAGCCTACGCAACCGGCGGCGGCGCCAAGAGCGACCTCTGGCTCCGCATCAGGGCAACGGTACTGGACCGCACCCTGGCCGTGCCCGAGCGCACAGGCAGCGAATTCGGAGCCGCCGCCCTTGCCGCAGCGCCATCGTGTGAAAGCGTATCGCACGCCTGCCGCCGCATCGTAAGAATCAACCGCACAATCGAGCCCGACCCAGGCCGCACAGCCTATTACGAGGAAAAGTACGCCCGCTTCCGCAAGCTCTGCGCAGCACACGGTTACGGCTAAACAGCGGCCCCGCCAGAATCGTCGTCTTGGGTTGCTCGAATCCATCTACAAGCGCCATTTCCGAAAGCCCAAGAGTCCTGCCGAAAGCCCAAAAGTTTTTTGAAGGGGGGCGTGGGGGGAAACTTTTTGCAAAAAGT
>JABMSA010000329.1 GCA_013202185.1 Planctomycetota bacterium | reverse complement strand
GTGTTGGCCTGACGGCGACGCCGTTCCGCCTGGATGGGAAAGGCCTGGGGGATCTCTTCGGCGACTTTGTCGTGCCAACCACGGCCGCCAAGCTCTGTGATGAGGGATACCTGCACGCCCCAAAGGTCTACGCGAGCAAGAGCCCCGATCTGCGGGGAATCCGCGTCACCGCCGGCGACTACAACCTGAAAGCCTTGAGCGAGCGGGTCGATACGCCAGAACAGAACGCTGGCGTAGTGGAGATGTGGCTCAAGCATGGCGTTGGCCGGCGAACGGTCTGCTTCGCCGTCGACATTCAGCACAGCCACGACATCGTGGCTGCGTTCCGCCAGGAGGGGATCGCCGCCGAGCACCTCGACGGACGGACGCCGCCTCTCGAGCGCGAGGCGGTGTTGGCTCGGCTGCGGGCAGGCGTGACACAGATCGTCAGCAACTGTATGGTGCTTACCGAGGGGTGGGATCTGCCGGCCCTCGAGGTGGCGATCATCGCACGGCCCACGGCCAGCCTCAACCTGCACCTGCAGATGATCGGCCGCACTATGCGGGCGGTCGAAGGCAAGTACGGCTGCCTGGTGTTGGATCATGCAGGAAACCATCACGTCCACGGAATGGTGACGCGCAAGTTGGTCTACTCGCTGGATGGGAAAACAAAGGGGGGCCACGCTGATCCGCTGGGTGCGCGGCGGTGCCCGGCTTGCGGCCTTTTCTTCGACTGGACGTTGTCCGCGTGCCCTGAATGCGGGTGGATGCCGACGGCCGCCGGCACTCGAGACCGCCCGGCGATCTACGGCGATGGGGTCCTTGACAAGTTCGACGATTCGAGTTTCGAATACCGGAAGGACTTCTGGATATCTACCGAGGCGATGCGGATGGCCTCGGGCTATCTGCCCGGCTGGTCGCGGCATCGGTTCCATGAGCGGTTCGGTGAATGGCCCGTAATAGGAGCCGGCGAGCTAGTAGATGTGGAAAACGCAACGATGGATGAGAAGCGGGCCGTCCACGAGGACTTGCTGGCCAACGCCAAAGCAAAAGGCTTCAAGCTCGGCTGGGCGGCCCACCAGTTCCGGAAGATATTCGGCGTATGGCCGCGAACAGGGATCAAGCGGGATCAATGTCGGCAAGAATTGGAAAGCTTGGTTTACGGTTATCGAGATAAATGACTGAAAAGCAACTTCAGAACGAAATCCTTCGCACATTTGGCAGGCGGCCAGAGATGCGGGTCTGGCGGCAGAATACGGGTGTTGCGGTTCCGTTGTCGTCGGTTCGTAAAGCAATGAACGCATTACGTGCAGGGAATTATTCTCTCGCATATACCATATTGGCGCAGGCCAGGCCTATCAAGTTCGGGGTGAACGGCCAGGCGGACATCACGGGTCTGCTGGCGGATGGGCGGCGGCTCGAGGTCGAGGTTAAAGGCAAAGGCGGGCGACAGAGCGACGCGCAGAAAGCATTCCAAGGGATCATCGAGCGGATGGGCGGGGTGTACGTCCTCGCGAGGTGTGTCGATGACGTGGAGAGAACACTGCAGTGAGAAGACCAATGCTAAGGAATCGTGCTGCCTGGGATTCCGTGCCAGAAGTGCCTGTTGCGGTTGAGCGCGGCGCCGCGGATATCGGGGAACAGGCTGAGATGGTTAATATTCCACTGATTAAGGAAGTCCAGGCACTCTCTGCGGGAATGGTCGGGTATCTTGATGATATAAAGCAGTGGGCTGTCCGTCGGCACATAACCGCTGAAAGTGTCCTTTACCCAGTCCTCAATGGGCCTAACGGCGCGAAGCCGCGTGAAGAGCCCGTTTTGGCTGATCAAGTGGGGATTGTCGTGCACGAGAGGCGTTATGAACTCAAACACTTCAGCAAACGCCTCCTCAGACTCCTCCTCATAGCGGCCCAGAAACTCCTTTTCGTGGTCCCGCACTTTATGCAACGAGGCCACTTTCTGCTCGATCAAGTCGCGATTGAGGCCATAGAGGTAGCGGCAAGGCGGGCAAGAGGTTCCGTTTTGTTCGTCGCGGCATTTGTTCTTGGGTCTCCGCTCGTTGAATGCAAAGTACAGTGCAACGTAGGGCGAGGTCGTCCAGTCCAAGAGGGGGGTATCCAGGCCGTGTTCCTGACCGAGAGCCCACACGTCATTTGTATGTTCTTCGATTCTCCTGAAATCAAGGTTACATCGCCCACGCAATGCGTATTGGAACTTAACAAGGTGGTCTATCACTTTATAATGCAAGTGACAATCACCGGCTCTCGTGAGATATTCCTTCAAGTGGTCCCCTCGGTAGAGGCTGGGCAGAAGACCATTGAATTTTTCTCGCTGGCCCCGCCATACGTAATTGGGCAGATGAATGCTAGGCCCGTCCTCCCGTTCTTCGGGGGGAAGCTCCGTGAAGATAGTGGACTGCAAAAGGGGGAAAACCTCTTTCCACGAATCCAGGGGTGCCTTCGTAATGCCGTCGCCAAGGTCTTGTGTTTTGTTCCCGGGGTATTTCATCGGCTGGTTTCCTCCTTGCAGGGTTGGATCATAGAAAGCGATTTTAGCACATTGGCAGCGGCGAGTCAATGAGAAAGGAGTGTCTGATGCCTGAAGAAAGCAAGAGAGATTGTCGTCCCTGGGCGACGCCTATCGCCTGCTGGCCAAACTTTCGGGCAACCCGCAAAACAGAGCTCATATCGGCATGTTTGCGGCAGAAGAATGCAGGCTGGTTCTTAGTCGAGCCAGAAGACTGATCGAGGAAATGAATGGCTGAAGACCAAAACTGGGTGAGCTTCGAGGACAGCGTGCGAGTCGGCCACAAGATGGGATGGTCGTTCACGCCGCTGGCGGGCAAGCGGCCTACCCTGCAGGCCTGGCAGAAGGCGCCAACACCGCCTTTGGGCGACGTGCTGAAATGGGCGAAGCAAGGCAACATAGGCCTGCGAACAGGCAAGGCAAGCAGTGTGGTGGTCATCGATGTAGATCGGGGGGCGAGCTATGAGGCCCTAAATCTGCCAGCGACGATAACGGTCTACACGGGCGGGGGCGGGATGCATTTGTACTACGCGTGCGACAAGCCGCTGCAGAACTCGGCTGGCCGGCTTGCACCGCACGTAGACGTCAGGGGCGATGGCGGCCAAGTCGTGTACCCGGGCTCGGTGCATCCGGAGACCAAGGAACAATACGTGTGGGCCGAGGGCTACGAGCCGTGGAATTTCGACCTCGCCATCCTGCCGGATGATATCTACGAGGCCCTGACGCGGCGCCAGTCGCCCCCTGTGCCTCCGCCGGCCAAGCACGCGGCGTTACCACGGCGCGGTTATACTGCCACTGCGGTGGCCACGGAGGCCCAGACCGTGGCGACGGCGGTCGAGGGCACGCGCAACGACCGCCTTAATACGGCGGCGTTCAACTTGGGCACGCTGGTGGGCGGCGGAGCGCTCGATGCTGCAACGGCTGAAGCAAAGCTGCTCGCAGCAGCCCGATCGTCAGGCCTGTCAGAGAAGGAGGCCAAGGCAACGATCAGATCTGGCCTGGAAAGCGGGCGGCAACATCCCCGAACGGTGCCGGAGGACAAAACGCCTAAGCGCAGAAAGCAACGCCCGGCCCAATATACCGAAGGCCAAACCAAGGAAAACCTGACCCGCGAATACATCCTGATGCCGGGCGCCCATGTGACAGACGCCCCCATGCCGGACGACTATATCGAGCAGAGCACCTCGTCCTTCGCCGATGAGGTAGTCGAATCTCTGCCCGAAACGCTGCTCTACCGCAAAGACCAACTCCCCGGCGAACTTCTCGGCATCTGCGGCAAGCTGCGGTGGCATGAAGTTAAGCCCCATCGCATGCGGCTGATCGTTGACCGATATCTGAAACTGGGCAAGTGGAGCAAGAGCAGGAAGGACGACTCGCCTTGCCTGCTCTACCAGACCTGCAACAGGGATGCGGCCGACCTCGTCATAGCGGGGGCGATGCAGCATGAGGGCGTCCGGGATCTGGACTTGCTCGTGCACTATCCGGTATATGCCCCCGGCTGGACGCGTCTGCAGGCGGGCTGGTACAATGGCCTCTACTACGATGAGCCTCGCAACCTCGCCGGCCTCAAGCCTGAACGCGATCCTGCCGTGATCGACAACGTGCTGCACGACCTGACCATCGATTTCCCATTTCGCGGCGAGGCGGATCGCCAGAACTTCTTCGGTCTCCTATTGACGCCGATCGTGGCCCCCGCGCTCGAGGGCAACCGCCCCCTGCACATGATCGGCGCCCCGATCGCCCGCACTGGCAAATCGAAACTCGCCGAGCTGGTGTTTGGCGGCGTGATCCTGGGCCGGCCCACGCCGGCAATGCAGATCACGGAGCGGGACGAGGAACGCGACAAGCGGGTGATCGGGCTGCTCCTGGCCGGCGAGACGCTCGTGCACCTCGACAACCTGCCCAACTACGTTGATAGCGCGGCGATATCTTCGCTGCTTACTGCGACGACTTATTCCGGCCGGCTGCTGGGGGCCAACCAGATCTTGAACCTGCCGAACAATCTGACCCTGGTGGCAACAGGCAACAACGTGCAAGCCTCGAGCGAAATTATCAAACGCACAGTGCCCATCATATTGCAGCCGACGAGTGCCCACCCGGAAGAGCGGCGGGACTTTGCCCACGAAGATCTGTGGCAGTTCGTCAAGGCCGAACGAAGGATGGTTCTGGAATGCCTGCTGGGGATGGTAGAGAACTGGCTCGAGGCCGGCCGGCCAGAGCACGGCAACCCGCTGGGCGGCTTCGAAACCTGGTCGCATGTGATCGGCGGGATCTTGCAGGTCAACGCACAGACCGAATGGCGCAAGAACGAGCGACGCTGGCGGGCCGCCAACGATCCGCACGGGCGCGAGATGACGGAATTCGTTGCCCTGTGGTGGGACCATAACAAGGAATACGAGGTGACAACTGTCGACCTGCTTCAGCTCGCATCAGACAACGATATGTTCGCCGGCATCATGGCCAAGCGAACAACGCAGGCGCGGGGAGCGGCGTTCGGCAAGATGCTGCGTGGCCATGTCGATGCCCCCATAGATGAATGGTTTGTCCGGTGGCGGGCCGGTCGGAAGTCGAAGTATTACCTCGAGCCGATTATGAAGGAGCAAAGCAATGGACGATGAATTCAGGTGGAAACGAATGGGTGATCGCGGGGGCAACCCAAAGACCGACCCAAGTAAACCGCGCCGCCAACGGCGCCCTGTGTCGCCCTGTGTCGCCGCCCTCGGCTGGCGCGGCTCCTCTATCGCCGCGACCGATG
Source organism: Planctomycetota bacterium (assembly GCA_013202185.1). Lineage (GTDB taxonomy): Bacteria > Planctomycetota > PUPC01 > JABMSA01 > JABMSA01 > JABMSA01. Next base: position 23 of record JABMSA010000329.1, on the reverse strand, counting down.
GGCCGCGACACGGTCGCACACGG